>CAZMDM010000428.1:0-2899 GCA_964564775.1 uncultured Desulfonema sp.
GAGAGAAAGTGAGATGGAAAACTCATTATGTCCAGAATATTGGTCATAGACGATAAGCAGGATAATCTGGTTGCAGCCTCGGCAATGCTGAAAGATCATATTGCCGACAGCACATTTCTGTTGGCAAGATCCGGCGCGGAAGGGCTTGAAAAAGCAAAAACCGAAGCTCCCGATGTGATTCTGCTCGATATTCAGATATCCGATATCGATGCCTATGAGATGTGCAGATATCTGAAGGAAAACAGCGAAACATCCCATATCCCGATTATTCTGATGACTGCCGAAACCGCGGTAGCAGAAGAGCGTGCCAGAGGTTTGGAAATGGGGGCGGATGCGTTTTTGTCCAAACCCATCAACCGAAGCGAACTGATCGCTCAGGTGAGAGTGGCAATCCGAGTTAAAAAAGCCGAAGATCAGCTCAGAATTGACAAATATCTGCTGGAAAAGATCATTATGGATCGCACCAAAGCTCTCGAATATTCCCGAAAAGAATTGGCGATCAAACTTCAGAAAGAAGCTGAGGAAAAAGAGCTTCACCGGGCAGAATCCCGCCGCCTCCGCCAGCAGAAAGCAGAAGCCATTAAAACGCTGACAAAAGGTATTTCACATGATTTCAATGATATACTTGCCGCAATCATGGGCTTTGCAGAACTTGCAGAGATGAGTATGCCGGACGGACCTGCCAAAGGACATCTTAAAGAAGTCATCAGTTCCGGTCAGCGGGCAAAAGAACTGATTCGCCAGTTGTCAGCTATCAGCCATGCGGAAAAGGGGGATTTGAAAGCGGTGAAACTCGTGCCGATCATCGCCGAAACACTCCGAACACTCAAAGCTTCATTCCCTTCGAATATCGAAATCCGTCATCAGATTTCCGAAATACCCGATACGGTGATGGCAGATGGTGAACAACTTCGCCATGTTCTGAACCTGATCTGTGATAACGCTTACGAAGCCATGAGAGCCAAAGGAGGAACTCTGGAAATCGCCTTTTCCGATATTCAGATCGAAGACCCGGAATTATCGGAATATTCCGATATCAGACCCGGAAACTATCTGAAAATTTCTGTCAGAGATACCGGGATTGGAATTGCGCCGGAACTGATCGAGTGTATTTTCGATCCGTATTTTACCACCAAGGCGCGCTATGAAGGGTCGGGATTGGGGCTTGCCGTAGCACAGGGAATTATCAGACGATTTGACGGTACGATTCGGGCAGCAAGCCGGGTCGGAAAAGGCTCGGTATTCGAGATTCTTCTGCCGCGTATCGAAGAAAATGTTCAGGAAAAACAGGTTTCGGACAGCAAACCGCTTCCGAAAGGCAATGAGCGGATTCTGGTGGTGGATGATGAAAAAGTCGTGCTTCAGTTGGTTCAGCAGATGCTGTATCGCTTGGGCTATGATGCGGTGATTTCATCGAATCCGTATGAGGCTTTGGAAATTTTCAGGAAAAATCCAAAATCGTTCGATCTGATTATTACCGATCTGAAAATGCCACATCTGAGCGGAAAAGGGCTGGCAAAAGAAATCAGAGCCATCCGGCGGGAAATTCCCATTATCCTCTGCACGGGAAATGATGAAAAAATACCGTCATCGCTCGAAGAATCCGGGATTAAAGAAGTGGTAAGCAAACCCTTTTCCATGCGGGATATTGCGTATGCGATCCGGCGGGCATTGGAAACACAATGAGATTCGGAATAAGGGATTTGACAAATAGGGTACATTTATGCAATAGAAACGGTAGGATGAAGAAACGAAGCTTCAGAAATCCGTATTTCCAGTACAATGTTCTTATTCTAAAGAACAATTGCTGGATGATAAATTTTATCCTGGAGAACGCCTCATATAGTATGAGTATCCCGGATATGGAAGAATATTACATTGAAAATACGAACAAAATCGTCGGCATTCTGTCTGCGATGGTGGAACAGAATGTCTGATTTTGTCTATTTTATATCTGTTTTTATTTGCTAAGGAGGTTGTGAAAGCGTATGGGGAAAAACAGAAACATCATCGGGTTGTGTGCAATTCTGGCAGTGATTGTCGGAATGCTTACGGTCGGCTGCTCGACACCGCCGGTCAAGCCGGATGACAAGATTGCCGTTGCAAAAGAAGCAATCAATCGAGCTAGAATGGTCAATGCCAATGAGTATGCGCCGCTCGATCTGAAGTTTGCCGAAGACAAGCTAAAAGAGGCTACGGATGCAATGGCGAAACAGGATTATGAAACAGCTCGCATCAAAGCCGAAGCTGCCACACTGGATGCCAATCTGGCTGAAAGCAAATCGCGTGCTGCAAAGCAGAAAAAGATCACCGAAGACATGCAGGATGATGTGGACAAACTGCGTAAAGAAGTCAAGACTCAGTAAAAGAGAGGATGGGAAAAACAATGAGAATGCGAAATTTGGCTGTCGGAATAGCGCTTGTTGCAGTATTGGGGCTGATGTTCGGATGTGCGACACCGAAAAATGCGGCATTGGAAAAGGCGCGTGCCGCATATAACGAAGCAAATGCGAATCCGGATATCGTAGCCAATGCGTCAGTGCCGATGTATGAGGCGAGCAAACTGCTGGCAGATGCGGAAAAAGCTGAAAAAGAAGCGGAAAAAACCCGTCTTGCGGAAACTGCCGAAAAGAAAGTTCATATGGCAAGAGCCACTGCCGAAGATAAAGTTGCCGAAAAAAAGCGTGAGGCTCTGAAAAAAGCAAGAGATTAGAGTCTGGCTGAAAGCCGCCGGCGCTAAGCTTAGCGTGCCAAAGCCGAAGCGGAAACGGCAAAATCCGAGGCTGAACGTGCAAACTTCGAAGCAGAGCAAGCCAGAATCGAAACCGAGCGTAAAGCTGCCGCATTAGCTGCCAAACCCAAACAGGCTGAGATGGCTCAGAAACTTGCATAATCTGGT
>CAZMDM010000429.1:0-8861 GCA_964564775.1 uncultured Desulfonema sp.
CGAAATAAATTTCAGGGCTAGAAGCTCAAGCAGGCTGAAGCCAGCTCATGAACCGCCCGCTTCAGAGTGCTTTCGCTTCTAGCCGGGCGATTTATCGCTCGGCTTGCCGGATGATTTCTTCCACCTGCCGCGCCTGATCATCCCAGCCCAGTCTGAAGCCCCGAAATAAATTTCAGGGCTAGAAGCTCAAGCAGGCTGAAGCCAGCTCATGAACAGCCCGCTTCAGAGGGCTTTCGCTTCTAGCCGGGCGATTTATCGCTCGGCTTGCCGGATGATTTCTTCCACCTGCCGCGCCTGATCATCCCACCCGAGTCTGAGAAAGCCTTCTTCGGAACGTTTGAGAATCCGAATGCCTTCGTCTTTCTGGTCTGCTTGGCAAAGAAGATGCCCCAGATACATGCCGACATAACAAAGGAAATCCAACCGTCCGATCCGGTTGAATATCGCATACGATTCGCTTAAATGGTTGTATGCTTCCTGAAAAGAGTGCTGCTGCAATTCGATTTGGGCAATGTCAAAAAGTGCAGCACCGATGCCGTCAAGGTCTCCCAATTCTTTATTCGTTTCAAGGCGTTGGTTCTGAAGCTTCAGAGCCTCCTCCACCTCGCCTTTGGATACAAGGATTCGGGCGAGGTCTCCCAGCGTTACCGCTCGTTCACGCCGGTCTCCCAGTTCCTCGTACACCTTAAGTTCTTCCTGATGAAGCTTCAGAGCCTCCTCCACCTCGCCTTTGGATACAAGGATTCGGGCGAGGTCTCCCAGCGTTACCGCTCGTGAACGCCGGTATCCCAGTTCCTCGTATATTTTTAATGCGTTCTGATGAAGCTTGAACGCCTCGTTGATTTTGCCGTGAATGCGATATATTCGTCCGATCTGATTGAAAATTTCTGCCTGTTTGGTTTTATTGTCAAGCTCGGTGTAAAGGGATAGCGATTTTTCAAACAAATCCGATGCACGTTCATAATGATTCAGTTGCTCGTTACAGTCTGCAAGCTCGAAAAGGGTATCTGCTTTTTCCTTATCTTCAAGCTCTTCCTTCGCCAGAGTATTCTCCAGAAAGGCAATCCGGTTTTCCAAAAAGATGCGGTCAACAGGCTCTTGCCGCTCGATTTCACGTTCCGGCGCCTGCGCTGCTTCAGGAACAAGCGTGAACAACACCGGCACAAAATCGAAAAAATCTTTGGCATGACGGATAATCATATCTACAATATACACCGGCAGAAAAAAGACCAGAAGCCGCTGCAATGCAGAATATGCTTCCCGATCATAATTCAGGTCTCTGATCAGAGATATCTGCTTTTCTTTCCCATCGGGTACTGCTTTATGAAAATTCAGAAGCAGGAAAACAGAATCGTCAGAAGATTCTTTACATTTTTCCCGGATTACTGTCAGCGGCGGTTTTTCTGCCGACAGGTTCAGCAGATCAACCGTAACGCATTTTTTCGCGGAAAGATGTTCAGTAATATATTCAACTGCCTGCTTTTCAAGAATATACTCATTGACCTCGACAATCACAAAGCCGTAATCCTGATCTTCGAGGTACAGCAGGAGTCTTTCTAAAGTTTCATGGTTGTGCAATGTTGGTTCCAATAATTCTTTTCTCCCTGAGAATGTCTTCGACTGCCGGATGAAGGTTGCACCATCGGACGCCGTTGTATTCGATCACCGCCATACAGTTGAGCATTTCTTTGAGTTTGGGATTCTGCATGGGTTTTTTATCTGCGCTGTTATACACGTCTTTCAATGCGTCCAGATGTTCGGAAGCTATGGTTCTTTCAAAATAGTTCCGCAATTTCTGATACGCGTTTTCAACCCCTTTTTTGTCCAATGCCGCAGCGGTTCTGTTTCTTACCCGGACATCGAGAACCGCATTCTGAAGCATTTCAAACAGATGACGAAGCGATCCGCCGGATTTTTCGATAATAAAATCAAGTGCATCTTTATCGAACAGCGATAAGTCGGCTCGTTTTTCAATTATTTCACGGATAATCTTTCTGCCTTCTGTGTAAGGCGTTACGCCGTCTTTAATCGTAACCTTCATCATACTGAGCATTTCGTAATGATCGAACGCTGCTCCGATCTCATTGAAACTGGGCGTATAGTGAAGAAAGATCGGGAAGGTATAAATGGTATGAAGATGAAAGCTGGTGAGGATATTGGTGCGTTTGAGAAACAATTCTTCAGCAACGGCAAGATCGAGTTTGTCCAAATCTTCGATAACCAGAATGAGTGCTTTTCCCAGCTTCTGATATTCACGGGTGATATTTCTGATAAAATCGTTTGCGCCGGTAATCAACTGGCTCAATCTGGGCTTGATATGTTCGCGGACAACGGTTTTGGATTCGCTGCCGGTACTTAAAACGCCGCTGATATGGAGGCTGATAAAATCCCAGAATCCGCCTTTGACTTTTGCGCCGGTTTCGAGATTCGCCTTGTCAATTTTCAGGTTTTCAATCAGGGTTTCATTTTTCCAGTAATGGTCGAGATTATCCAACACATGCTCGTTGACAGGAATCTGATCTTTGATTGCTTCGTTATACAGCCGCCTTAAAATGACAAAAATCATATCCGCATATTCGAGGTCTCTGATGTCCGCGTCTTCTTTGATGGAAAAATTGATAACTTTGAATTCATGCTCGATGTATTTTCCGAAGCGATACAGTTCCGTGGATTTGCCTGAACCCCGATGCCCCATGAACAACACTTTCTTGGGTTCGTCAATATTTGCCAGAAAATAATCGCTCATAGACAAGGCGGCATTTTGCCCTCTGGCAGCATCGGTTTCCACGAAAAATTTGTCGAAATCCTCGCCCTTCAGAGGCTCGAGCTTTGTAACACGCACAACGTTTTGAAGATTCGCTGCTCTTTCCATGAATATGCTCCTTGATGATGGTGAGATCGGGTTAAAAATTTTTTCGAATTGTAACGCGCCGAACATCGGAAAAGCAAGAGAAATCTCTGTCATAAAAATATTGAAACTTTGCCGGGATTGCTTAGAAAGGCACAAAGGAGCAGAGTGGCAGAGGCGGGATAAAAAACTTTGTTCCTCTGTGCCTTTGTGCCTCTTAATACTTTCTCTTGACATCCGCCGTTTTCTGTTTCATAACCCCGACTGTCTGACACTTAACACTTTCCGCATGACACATCATTGCAAGAGCTTATAGCCCGGAAATTTATTTCGGGACTTCGGGATGACACCATGAAAAAAGAACTTATCGTTGAGTTGTTCGGAAAATTCGAAGAAGCCTGCTATATCCATAAGCAGATCGAATGCTGGAGCGCACGGGAATTGCAGGAAATTCTGGGCTATACCGAATGGCGCAATTTTCTGAAGGTGATTGAAAAAGCCAAAAAAGCCTGTGAAAATGCCGATATTTCCGTATCTGATCATTTTGTTGAGGTCAACAAAATGATCGAGATAGGCAAGGGCGGGCAGAGGGAATTGGATGATTTCGCACTCACCCGATATGCCTGTTATCTGATAGCGCAGAACGGCGATCCGTCCAAAAGCGAAATATCATTTGCCCAGACATACTTTGCGGTTCAAACCCGTAAGCAGGAAATCATCGAGCAGCGCCTTTTGGATATTGATCGGGTAACGGTCCGCGACAAACTGTCCAAATCGGAAAAGAAACTCTCCGGCATTATTTATGAACGCGGCGTTGATTGCTGAAAGATGTAAAAAAGAAAAAACGATAGTTGTATCGGAAGTTTATGAAAAACAAATTACTGATGATCTTATTTTATGCCTCCTGTATAGTCACCGCTCTGATTTCAACGGCTTATACAGAATCAGGCATCAGCCTGTCAAAGGGACAAAGCGTATATGTACCGGTGTATTCGCATATTTACATCGGTGATCGTGAAACCCCGTTTCTTCTGGCTGCCACGCTGAGTATCCGAAATACGGACATGGCATATCCGATTACGGTTTTTGCTGCGGATTATTATAATTCCGATGGGAAATTGCTGAAAAAATATATCGAAAGTCCGATTCGGCTTGAACCTCTGGCATCTGTGCGATATATTGTCAGAGAGTCGGACAAATCCGGCGGATCCGGCGCGAATTTTATTGTCCGGTGGAAATCGGAGCGCTCGGTGAACGCGCCGATCATCGAATCCGTGATGGTCGGTACGGGAATGCAGCAGGGAATTTCGTTTTCCTCACGCGGACAGCCGATCACAGAACATGATTAGGAAAGATATTGAATATGAAAGACATTATTTTGCAGATTCTCGAAGACAGTCTTCGGGTCAAAGAGCAGTTCATCCGAAACAACACCGATCTGATTCTGAAAGCAGCGCATACGATTTCGGAAGCCATTGAAAACGGTCATAAAATCCTGCTGTTCGGCAACGGCGGCAGTGCTGCAGATGCTCAGCATCTTGCCGCAGAATTTGTCAACCGCTTTCAGGTGGAACGCCCGCCTCTGCCTGCCATTGCGCTGACCACCGATACTTCGATTATTACGAGTATCAGCAACGACTACCATTTTGATTATATTTTTGCCAAGCAACTCATGGCAGTGGGATCAAAAGGCGATGTGGCAATTGCCATCAGCACGAGCGGCAATTCTCCGAATGTGATCAAAGCAGTTGATATTGCAAAAAAAATCGGCATTATCACCATCGGATTGACCGGCGGCAAAGGCGGCATCTTGGCAGAAATTTCCGATATGGCATTTTGCGTGGATTCTTCCGTAACCGCAAGGATTCAGGAAACGCATATCACTGTCGGGCATATTTTATGTGATCTGACCGATAAAATACTGATGTCCAACGGATTTATTCCGTCTCAGCAGAAGAAATTCTATGCCGCACTCTATTGAACCCATTGATTTAAATAAGTTAAAAACCTATCCTTTATCTGAGCGATACAGCAAGGTTTCGGCAGAGCATTTTGCCAGCCCGTATCAGGCAGGATCGTTATTCAGCGAGTTTTTGGCAAAACTTCCCAAAATTCTGGCTGCTGATGATCTGCTGGCGGTCATTCATGCCATCGCGTCTGCTGCCGAAGATCGGAAAACGATTCTGGTCGGCATGGGCGCGCATGTCATCAAAGTCGGCTTGAATCCGATTCTCATTGATCTGATGAAGCGGGGAATCATTACCGGCATTGCCATGAACGGCGCGGGCATTATCCACGATTCCGAAATTGCCATGAACGGCAAAACTTCCGAAGATGTGTCCGCATCGCTGGGCGCGGGCGCATTCGGCATGGCAAAAGAAACCGGCGAATTTTTAAGCTCCGCCATCGGATTTGCCGGAAAAAATGACATCGGACTCGGAGAAGCAGTCGGCAGAAGCATTCTGGATAACAATATGCCGTTTGCCAATCAGAGTCTTTTGGCATCTGCGGCAAAATTCAATATTCCGGCAACAGTTCATGTGGCTATGGGAACAGACATCATCCACCTTCATCCGGGCTTTGATCCCGCGGCAGCAGGCGCGGCAAGCCACAAAGATTTTCGGATTTTTGCCGCGATGGTTGCAAAATTGGAACGCGGGGTGTATATGAATATCGGTTCTGCGGTGATTTTGCCGGAAGTGTTTCTGAAAGCATTGACATTGACCCGGAATCTGGAGTATCAGGTGGATCATTTTACAACGGTCAATCTGGATTTTATCCGGCATTACCGCCCCATGACCAATGTGGTGAATCGTCCGACAGCCAAAGGCGGCAGAGGCTTTCACCTGACCGGACACCATGAAATCATGCTGCCTCTGATTGCCGCAGGCGTCATCGAGCAGCTTACTATGAAAGGCAGATAAAACCATTGAAACCCAATAGTTCTTCGGAAGCTGAGAAAAATGTACAACCCAAGAAAAGCGTCCTTCGGGAAAATGCCGAAGCGATCCTGGTTGCGATTGTTCTGGCACTGTTTATCCGCACATTTATTATTCAGGCATTCAAAATTCCTTCGGGATCCATGAAAGAAACTCTTCAGATCGGCGATCATATTCTGGTCAACAAATTTATTTACGGCGTCAAAATTCCGTTTATGAACAAGACGATTATCCCTGTCAAAAATCCTCAGCGCGGGGATATTATCGTATTCGAATTTCCCGAAGACCCGGACAAGGATTTTATCAAACGGGTTATCGGGCTTCCGGGGGATACGATTGAAATCCGCAACAAAGAGGTGTATGTGAACCAGCAGAGGCTTTATACGCCACAGGCGGTGTACAAAGAATCCCAGATCGTATCGGGTCCCCGAGACAACTATCCCGCGATTACGGTTCCGCCCAATTCCCTGTTTGTGATGGGCGATAACCGGGACCAGAGCTATGACAGCCGCTTCTGGGGATTTGTCAAACTGGATGCGGTCAAAGGAAAGGCGTTTATCATTTACTGGTCATGGGACAGCCAGAATTTCGGCGTCCGATGGAAACGGCTTGCAAAACTGCTTCATTAAGATCGAAGGTGACATCATGCAGTTCAACAGGAAAGATATTTTGGATATTGCGTCTTTGTCTGCGGAGGAAATCTTATTTATTTTGGATACCGCAGACAAGATGAAGGAAATCTCCCTAAGACCCGTCAAAAAAGTTCCCACTCTCAGAGGTCAGACCGTAATTCTCTTTTTTTATGAAGCCAGCACCCGAACCCGAACCTCCTTCGATATCGCCGCAAAGCGACTGAGCGCGGACAGTATTTCATTGGCAGCAAGCACCAGCAGCATATCCAAAGGCGAGAGTCTGATTGACACGGCTAAAAATCTGGAAGCCATGAACGCGGATGTGATCGTGATCCGGCACAGTGCGTCCGGTGCGCCGCATCTGTTGGCAAAAAATCTGAAAGCCTCGGTGATCAATGCGGGAGACGGCACTCATGCTCATCCGACTCAGGCATTGCTGGATATGATGACGGTTCGGGAGAAAAAAGGCAGGCTGAAAGGCTTGAAAATTGCGATTATCGGCGATATCGCACACAGCCGGGTTGCGCGGTCGGATATTGCTGGATTTACCAAAATGGGCGCGGAAGTCGTGCTGGCAGGACCTCCGACCATGATGCCCAAAGGCATCGAATCTCTGGGCGCCAAAGTATTTTACCATATTGACCATGCAATTGACGGTGCGGATGTGGTAATGATGCTCAGAATCCAGAAAGAGCGCCAGAAAAGTTTTCTTTTTCCCACAGAGCGGGAATATGCCAAAGTTTACGGCTTGAGCAAAAACCGGCTGAAGCGGGCAGCATCCGATGTGATTGTCATGCACCCGGGTCCGGTCAACTGGGGGCTTGAAATATCTCCCGAATTCATGGAAGATTCCGGCTCCGTGATTCTGGATCAGGTGGAAAACGGCGTGGCGGTTCGCATGGCATTGCTGTATCTTGTATCGGGAGGCGGAAAAAATGCGGAAAATAATTAGCGGTGGCAGAGTGCTGGATCCCGCGTGCGGGCTGGATAAGATTGCAGATATTGTAATCGAAGATGGAAAAATTTTCGAAATTACAGATCATTTTCCGGCAACCCGCGTGGAAACCGAAATTATTGATGCTTCCGGCAAACTCGTGGTTCCGGGACTGATTGATATGCACGTTCATCTGCGTGAGCCGGGACATGAATATAAAGAAACGATCCGATCCGGGTGCATGGCTGCGGCTGCCGGAGGATTCACAGCCGTGTGTTCCATGCCCAACACCAACCCGGTCAATGACAGCCGACAGGTTACCGAGTATATTTTAAGCAAAGCTCAGGAAGCCGGAATATGTCGGGTCTATCCGGTCGGTGCGATCAGCAAAGGCTTGAAAGGCGAGCAGATCAGTGAATACGGCGAATTGAAAGACGCAGGCGTGATCGCACTGTCCGATGACGGCAAGCCTGTAGTCGGAACCCGCCTGATGCGCCGGGCAATGGAATATGCCAATGCCTTTGATCTGCTGATCATTTCCCATTGCGAAGACATGGATTTGGCAGCCGGCGTGATGAATGAAGGTGCATTGGCAACGCAGATGGGACTGTCCGGTATTCCCAATGCTGCAGAAAGCATTATGGTAATGCGCGATATTGCCTTGTGCGAACTGACCGAAGCAAGGCTTCATATTGCTCATGTCAGCACCGCAGAATCTGTCAATGCCATCCGGGAAGCCAAAAAACGCGGGGTTCCGGTTACCGCGGAAACCGCGCCGCATTATTTCACGTTGACCGAGGAAGCGGTAAAAGGCTACAATACTCATGCCAAAATGAATCCCCCATTGAGATCGCTCAGAGATCGTCAGGCAATCATGGATGGGCTATCCGATGGCACGATTGATGCGATTGCCACAGACCATGCGCCGCACAGTATTCTGGAAAAAGACGTGGAATTCGATCTTGCGGCAAACGGCATTATCGGCTTGGAAACTTCGCTGGGTCTCAGCCTGAAACTAGTGGAACAGAATGTGCTGAGCCTGCACAGCCTGATTGAAAAAATGTCGGTCAATCCCTCGCGGATTCTGGGTCTTCCGGTGGGGCTGAAACCCGGAAATCCGGCAGACATCACCATTATTGATCTGAATCAGGAGTGGACAGTCAAGGCTTCGGAGTTCAGATCGTTAAGCCGCAATACGCCGTTTGACGGATATCGCCTGAAAGGCAGAGCGGTTGCTACTCTGGTGAGCGGAAGAACTTGTTCCGTTTGCCCAATCGGAGGCTGAACGGGAAATATCAGACAATGGTAAGAAAATGGATTACCGAGCGTCTGCGGCATGAGGCGCAGATGACATTGCGATTGTCGGAAATGCCGCCCAAAAAAGTTGCAGCAGTTTCAGAGGAACAACTCGTCGCTTCCTGATTCAGGCAGCCTTGCGAATACTGCCTCGCGGCATTTGCCATTGCCGACATCACAATCGTGACTTATAGGATTTACGGGCAAAAGGA
>CAZMDM010000430.1:0-3989 GCA_964564775.1 uncultured Desulfonema sp.
GGAACTCGGCAGAAAAATCGTATTCAACACTCACAGCAACGAGCTTGCAATTATCAAAGTGGAAAAGCTCAGAAATGACGACTGGTATCCGTATTGAAGATGAAACTCCGAATGATACAGGTGAAACATTATGTCTGAAAACAGAACACGGATTGTCGGCGTAGGGTCCGCTCTGGTGGATATTCTGGCGCATGAAACCGATGAGTTTTTAAGCAAATCAGGCGCGGTCAAAGGCGGTATGATTTATGTGGAAAGCAAAGACATAGACCGGATACTATCCATATTGTCCGAGCCTCCTGTCATTGTGCCGGGAGGCTCTGCCTGCAATACGATGGTCGGCATTGCGAAATTGGGCGGAAATGCCCGATTTATCGGTAAAAACGGCATGGACGAGCCAGCCCGATTTTTCGAAGACAGCCTGAAAAAAACCGGCACCGATCCGATTATCCTGAAATCCTCATCGCCCACCGGCAGAGTGCTATCCATTGTTACGCCGGATGCCCAGCGATCCATGTTGACCTATCTGGGTGCGGCAGCGGAATTGTCCGCGCGGGACATCAGCGAAAAATTTTTCGAGAGAGCCGCAATTGTCCATGTCGAAGGCTATCTGCTGTTCAATCGGGAACTGATCACCGCAATTGCCGAAGCTGCCAAACGTGTCGGCGCAAAATTTTCGCTCGATCTCGCCAGCTTCACTGTGGTTGAAGCATCGAAAGGCTTTTTGGAACCCTTTGTGAAAAATTACGCGGATATTCTGATTGCCAATGAAGATGAAGCATTGGCATTTACCGGACATCGGGATGAAGATGAGGCTATCAGAGCATTGTCCCAAAATGCCGATATTGCTGTGCTGAAGCTCGGAAAACGGGGCAGCTTGATTTTCTCTTCGGACCAGATTACCCGTATTGCGCCGATGGGAGACGGTAGAGCCGTTGATACCACAGGTGCCGGAGATTTATGGGCATCGGGATTTTTGTTCGGACTGATCAACGGATATCCGATGGAGAAATGCGGGCGGATCGCGTCAGCCTGCGGATATGAAGTCTGTCAGGTCATGGGAGCAAGCATTCCCGAAGAGGGATGGAAAAGAATCAGAAGTATTCAATTGTGAAAACAGTTATGGAGAAACACTCATGAAACAGACATTTTCGATTCCCAACATTTCCTGCGGTCATTGCGTAATGACCATCAAAAACGAACTCGGTGAAATCAAAGGTGTATCCAAAGTCGAAGGCAATCCGGCAAGCAAGACGGTGATTGTCGAATGGGATGCGCCCGCGACATTGGATCAGATTCAGGACACGCTGAAAGAAATCAACTTTCCGGCAGTATCATAAGGCGAACCATGCAGCAGCACATCACATTTCCTGTCAGCGGCATGAGCTGCGCCAATTGTGCGGCAACCATCGAGCGAACTCTGAAGAAAAAAGTTGCGGGCGTGATGTCCGCATCGGTCAATTTTGCGTCTGAGCAGGCGTCAGTGGAATATCTCGATGATGCCGTATCACTCGATGAAATTGCCGCAGCCATTGAAAAAGCTGGATTCAAAGCCATTTTTCCCGATGAAGACAACAAGGATGCGGAACAGGCTGCCCGTGATGCGGAAATTGCGGATCAGACCCGGAAATTTTGGGTCGGCGTGGGTTTTGCGTTGCCGTTATTTCTGAGCAGCATGGCAAGAGATTTCAATCTGATCGGGCATTGGTCTCACGAGGCATGGGTCAATTGGCTGTTTTGGGGATTGGCTACGCCGGTGCAGTTTTACACAGGCTGGGATTATTATGTCGGCGCGTTCAAAAATCTGCGAAACCGCACGGCAAATATGGATGTGCTGGTGGCGTTGGGATCGTCTGTGGCATACTTTTATTCACTGGCATTGCTGCTGATTTCGGCTTTGGGAGCGCATGTGTATTTCGAAACATCGGCAGTGATTATCACGCTGATCAAACTCGGCAAAATGCTCGAATCCCGAACCAAAGGACGAACCGGCGCTGCCATCCGTAAACTGATGGATTTAAGCCCCAAAACCGCCACTGTGATCCGCAATGGTGAAGAAACAGAAATTCCTCTGGCGCAGGTGGTCAAAGGCGACGTGCTGATGGTTCGTCCGGGACAAAGCATTCCGGCGGATGGCATTGTCTCGGAAGGCATATCTGCTGTTGATGAAGCGATGCTGAGCGGAGAATCTGTTCCGATTGATAAAAAACCGGGCGATGCGGTGATGGGCGGAACCATGAATCAGCAGGGATTGCTGAAAATTCAGGCAACCCGCGTGGGCAAAGAAACCGCATTGGCGCAGATTATCCGGCTGGTTCAGGAAGCACAGGGCAGCAAAGCACCGATTCAGGCATTGGCAGACAAAGTTGCGGCATATTTTGTACCGACGGTAATCATTATTGCCCTGATAACTTTTGCGCTGTGGTGGATCATCGGAAAAGAATTTGTTCCGGCGATGATCCGGCTGGTCGCGGTTCTGGTCATTGCCTGTCCGTGTGCATTAGGACTTGCCACGCCGACTGCGATTATGGCAGGAACCGGAAAAGGTGCGGAAAACGGTATTCTGTTCAAAAACAGCGAAGCTTTGGAAAAAGCATCCCAACTGCATACCATCGTATTGGATAAAACCGGAACCCTGACTATCGGAAAGCCTGTAGTTACAGATATTTCGGCAATCAGCGGCTCTTTAGAAGACCTGATGATCATGGCAGCTTCCGCGGAAAAAGGCTCCGAGCATCCGTTGGGCAAAGCCATTGTCAATAAAGCCAAAGATATGAATCTTATCTTGCATGATCCTGAAGATTTCAAGGCTGCGGGAGGATTAGGCGTTCAGGCAATCATCAATCAGCAGAATGTACTTGTCGGAAAACCCGGATGGTTTGAGCAATCGGGCATCTCTCTCGAAATTCTTTCAGATCAGATAACAGCCTTGCAGAATCAGGGCAAAACTGTGATGCCGGTGGTGATTGACAATCAGCCTGCCGGTCTGATTGCAGTCGCGGATACGCTCAAACCCGAATCTCAGGAAGCTGTAAAAATACTGTATCATCAGGGACTTCAGATTGTTATGCTGACCGGAGACAATGAGCAGACTGCCCGCGCCATTGCATCTCAGGTCAATATCAAAAATATTGCCGCAGAAGTCCGTCCTGAAGAAAAATCTTTGAAAGTCAAAGAAATTCAGGCATCCGGCAAAAAAGTCGGCATGGTGGGAGACGGCATCAATGATGCGCCTGCATTGGCTCAGGCAGATCTGGGCATGGCAATCGGAACCGGAACAGATGTGGCTATCGAAACTGCGGATGTAATTTTATCGAGCGGAAATCTCATGGGAATCTGTAAAGCGATTTCCTTAAGCCGCGCCACCATGAGAACCATCCGGCAGAATCTGTTCTGGGCATTTTTTTACAACGTGATTCTGATTCCTCTGGCAGCAGGCGTTCTTGCACCGTTTGAGTATCTGCCCGAATTTTTGAGACATCTGCATCCGATCATGGCTGCGTTGGCAATGTCTCTGAGCAGCATCACCGTTGTTTCAAATAGTCTGAGGTTATACAGAAGCCGGATATGACAGGACTGATTTTGTTCGCTATATCGAAGCAAGGGAAATTCGGATATTGGCTATGAAAAACGGAGTTCAGGAGGTCATCATATATACTGACGGAGCATGTACCGGCAATCCCGGACCCGGAGGCTACGGTGTGGTCATGCTCTACGGCAGACACCGGAAAGAACTGTCCGGCGGATTCCGTCTGACCACGAATAATCGGATGGAACTCATGGCTGCGATTGTCGGTTTGCGGGCATTGAAGAGAAAATGCGCGGTCAGACTATATTCCGATTCTCAGTATTTGGTGGATGCGATTGTCAAAGGATGGGCAAAACGCTGGCAGTCGAATGGGTGGAAACGGAATGAAACAGACAAAGCGCTCAATTCCGATTTATGGCAGCAGTTGCTCGATCTGTGTGAGCAGCACGAGGTTGTGTTCGAA
>CAZMDM010000431.1:0-1951 GCA_964564775.1 uncultured Desulfonema sp.
TTCCAGAACACGTACGGAAAAATGAATGGCATTGACATAATCCGTCAGCCATGGATCATCTTTAAGCTTCATGCAGCACCGCTTTTGCCAATGTCAGCACATCCACCCGTTTCGCGCCGTTATACAGCAAGACTTTTGCACATTCCGAAACTGTCGTGCCGGTGGTATAAACATCGTCAATCAGAAGCACGGTCTTTTCTCTGATTTTTTCGGAATGCAAAACCCTGAACGCGTCTTTGAGGTTGATTTTCCGTTCTTCCGCGCCCAGCCCGACCTGCTGTTTGGTGGCTCTGATTCTGACCAGCAGTTCGGGTTCTATGGGAATCGGAATCGTGCCGATCTCTCTGAAGCGTTTGTACCAATTTCTCAGCATCAGCAGAGCCTGATTGAACCCCCGCTCTTTCAGCCGTGCGATATACAGAGGAACAGGCGCGATCATGTCAATCTCCGAAAGCTGCCAATATCGGAGAAATGCAGCAAATAATATCTCTCCGAAGGAATCGGCAAGCTGCGTTTTATCTTCATATTTGAATGCATGAATCAGCGGTTTCAATACACTGTATGCTCCTGCCGCATGAACTTTGCCGAAAATTTCGGAGCGGGGCGAACTTACAGGCAGTAAGGCTTTCTGGCATTCCGAACACAACTCAGGCAATATAATAGCCTCAGAACCTATCTGCTGCGGATAAGGCGTGAAAAAAGCCCTGCATGACAGGCATTTGGGAGGAAAAATCGCCGATATGAGCAAATTTAAAAACATAATACCGAATTTATAAGCAATGCTTAATTTTACAAAATAAAAATGCTGAGTTTATGCGCCGCAGCATTTCTTGTATTTTTTGCCGCTGCCGCATGGACAGGGATCATTTCTGCCCACTTTTTTGTCTTTTCTGACCGGCTGACGTTTCACTTCCGCGTCTCCCGCGCCGGAATACACAAGTCTCTGCTGTCTTTGCTTCCGATAATCTTCAATATTTTCCGGTTCTGCAATCTCGATCCGGTACAAAATTGTCAGAACCTGTTCTTTGATCGCGCTCATCATATCGGCAAACATCTCAAAGCCTTCTTTTTTATAGACCAGTAGCGGATTCTGCTGGGCATAGCCTCTGAGTCCGATGCCTTCTTTGAGATGATCCATATTGAGCAGATGATCTTTCCACAAGTTATCAACGGTCTGAAGCATGATCATCCGTTCCAGCCGCCGCATATCTTCGCCAATTTCTGCTTCTTTCTGATTGTATCGCTCGATAGCTGCGTCATAGAGCATCTGGGTCAATGCTTCGCCGTTGAGATGGCGCACGGATTCGGGATCAGGCTTCATACGGAAATTGAATTGTTTGAACACCGCTTCCTCGAATCCTTTGAAATCCCATTCGGACACCGGCGCTTTGTCATCTGCCAAAGCCAGTGCGATTTCTTCGGATTTTTCCCAGATGATTTCTTCGATCATCGGACGGATGTTTTCTTCACCCAAAGATTCTTTGCGCTGGGCATAAATCACCTCGCGCTGCTGATTCATCACATCGTCATATTCCAGAAGATGCTTGCGGATGTCGAAGTTGTGCGCCTCCACTTTGGTCTGGGCATTTTCAATGGCTTTGCTGATCAGCGCATGTTCGATAGGCTCGCCTTCTTCAAGCCCCAGTCGGTCCATAATGCCTGAAATCCGCTCTCCACCAAAAATTCTGAGCAGATCATCTTCCAAAGACATATAGAATCTCGAAGAACCCGGGTCTCCCTGTCTGCCGGAACGACCGCGCAGCTGGTTATCAATCCGGCGGCTTTCATGGCGCTCCGTACCCAGAATATGCAAGCCTCCGAGCCGGACAACCTCGTCATGTTCGGCAGCGGTCTGCGCCTTCATTTCGGCAATCAGATCGCTGTATTCTTTGGTCATACGACCATGTTCGTCATATCGCTCAATCTCGCGTTTTTGGGCTTCAATTCTGGC
>CAZMDM010000432.1:0-1934 GCA_964564775.1 uncultured Desulfonema sp.
CATCTCAATCCTAGTGATCCCGGGCTGACTTCTGGGGGTTGGGGCATTGCTGAAACCTGAACGTTGCTAGCAGAATCGACCTCCGAAGCTATGCGGATTGCGACCATGCCGGCAGAAACTCATGTGGCTGTTATTCCCGCATCGATGATTTATCCCGATGCCCTGTCTTTTCATAAAGAGCTGAGCGTACTTCAGAAAAATTTTCCGCGCTATCTGGCATTCATCTCCGGCGCAGGCCGGACTGCGGACATCCAGCGGGTTTTAACCATCGGCGTTCACGGACCGCAGGCATTGCACATTCTGATTTTGGAGGACTGACCATGATTCAGACTGCTCAGGACGTTAAAAGCTATAAGAAAAAAATTCGGGAATCGCTTGAAAACAAATTCCTTCGGGCAACGCTGGATAATTTCGGTTCGTCCTACAAAGTCTCCCGCGCCAAAGCCTTCGAAGGATTCGATTTCGAGCAAATCCGGCACAATATCGCTTGTGCAAAAGAAGCTGCTTTGCCACAATTGAGCGAACTGCTTGACACTTTCAAGATCAATGCCGAAAAAGCAGGCGTAACGGTTCATTTTGCTCAGGATGCCCAAGCCGCCAATGAGATAATTTCCAAAATCGCCACAGACAACGGCGTAAAAAATATCGTCAAATCCAAGTCTATGACCGCGGAAGAAACTTTTCTCAATGATCATCTTGAGAAACAAGGCTTCAAAGTAACGGAAACCGATTTGGGCGAATGGATTATCCAACTGCGCCACGAAGGTCCGTCTCACATGGTCATGCCTGCGATTCATCTGTCAAGAAGTCAGGTTGCCGAATTATTCACCACAGTTACCGGAAAATCTCAGAATCCCGATGACATCAATGCAATGGTCAAAGTGGCGCGGCATACTCTTCGCAAAGAATTTCTGGATGCGGATATGGGCATCAGCGGCGCGAATTTTGCCATTGCGGAATCCGGCACTATCGGCATTGTCAGCAATGAAGGCAATGCACGGCTGACCACGACCCTGCCGCGTGTGCATGTGGCATTGATCGGCATTGACAAGCTCGTGCCGGATCTGACCACTGCGATCAATATTCTCAAGGCATTGCCCCGAAATGCCACAGGTCAGGCAATCTCGACTTATGTAACATGGATTACCGGCGCGACCGAATGCGGCGCCGCGCCTTCCGGCAGAAAAAACATGCACATCGTGTTTCTGGATAACGGGCGATCTGAAATTGCCAAAGACCCGATTTTTTCCGAAGCGCTTCGCTGTATCCGGTGCGGTGCTTGCGCGAATGTCTGCCCCATTTACCGGCTGATCGGCGGTCATACTTACGGGCATGTGTATATCGGGGCTATCGGGCTGATTTTAACCTATTTTTATCATGGCAGAAACAACGCAAATGCCATTGTCCGAAACTGCATCAACTGCCAATCCTGCAAAGCCGTATGTCCGGCGGGCATTGATCTGCCGCATCTGATTAAAAAGGTTCATCAGTCTGTGTTGTCGTATCAGCAGGAAAAACCGATTAAAAACAGGCTGCTGTCAACTCTGCTGAAAAATCGCAGACTGTTTCATTTTATGCTCAGACGAGCCTATCTCATGCAGAAACCCTTTGCCGAAGAGGGATTTATCCGGCATCTGCCTTTATTTTTTGCCAAAGAACATGCTTTCCGAAGTCTTCCGGCAATTGCCAAAACGCCGTTCAGGGATCAGTGGAAATCTCTGCGCCGGAAAATTCCGAACCCCAAATACCGCGTGGCATTGTTCGGCGGATGTGCGATGGATTTTGTGTATCCAGAACATGGCAAGGCATTGATAAAATTGCTTGAAAAACATCAGGTTCAGGTGGAATATCCGATGGAGCAGACCTGCTGCGGGCTGCCTGCGATGATGGCAACCGAAGAAGAAACCGCAAAAGAGGTTGCGATTCAGAACATC
>CAZMDM010000433.1:0-5004 GCA_964564775.1 uncultured Desulfonema sp.
TTTTCGTTCCATGCAGCAGATTTGAATCAAAAGATATTGAATTTTATCACAAGATTTGAAACATGTCAAACCACTTCAATGCGTCAGACTCCTGTAAATCCTCAGCAGCTTATCCGGCAGTTCCCGTACATCGGAAATCACGTTGTGGTGAAGGCTGCCGTACAGATCATCCAACTGAGCGTCTGTGGCAAGATTCACCGTAATTGCCCGGACATGAACGGATTTTGCCTGAGCTTCGGAAATGGCTTTTCGAGTATCTTCAATCGCATATTCCCGTTTATACTCGGTATCATTCGGAAATCCGTCAGAAAGCAGCATCAGAAGCCGCAGTTTTGCAGATACTGTCATGAGTTGAGCGGCAGCATGACGGATTGCCGCGCCCATTCGGGTGCTTCTCTGCGGCGACATGGCGGAAATTCTGGCTTTGACCGTATCATTGATATCTTCATCAAAATCCTTGATTCGGAAATAATCCACACCCAGCCGTCCTGTGCCTGAAAATCCGGCAATGGCAAACGCGTCTCCCACAACATTCAATGCCTCGCAGAATAGAACAATGGCTTCTTTTTCCACATCCAGCACGCTGACCGAAGAATTGATTACCGAATTTGCCGTTGATCGCGACAAATCCACCAGAAGCAATACTGCCACATCCCGCTGCTGCTTGACCCGCTTGATATACAGGCGATCTTTGGGCGTGCGTTTTGCTTTTTTATCAACGGCAAATTCCAAAAGCGCGGGATAATCAAAAATATCGCCTTCTGTCCATCTTCTCAAAATCAGCAATCCTTCGGGTTTGAGAAATTCGAACGCGTGGCGGATTTTTCGGATCAGTCCGTGATACTTGGCAAGGGTCCGGGGATAAAAATCGCTGTTTTTCTCTGCAATATAGCGATCCGAAACTCGGACGTAATCGTGAAGATAATTGCCGATATCTTTGCTCCATTCGTGATAGCGAAATACCGGATACGGCGAATTTTCTTCAGCAGCATCCATGATGATTTCAATCTCTTTGAAATATTCGGATATTTTCGATATATCGCAATCCTGATTCGCAATCAGACTGCGAATATCATCTGCTGTAATCTGCCCATTGTGTCGGATGATTTTTTCCTGAATATCAGACAGATCGGTATTGATGCCCTGCTGCTGCAATATCTGCCGGATGCGTTTTGCAGATTTGATATGCTGAGAATGGGTTGCAAAGAACAGATCGAGACGAGGCTTGCGATTGAACGGTGTTTTCAGAGGCTGATAATCCTTGAATAATGCTTCGATTTCAGGATAAACCGCAATGATAAGTTCCGCGCAATTTTCTACATTCGTGCTGGAACGCATTTTCTCTTTGAATAATGATACAATATGACTATCGCCGGATTTTGACAAAGCAATCTGCACATAGAGAAACGCAAGACTGCCGGATATCGGCTCTTTTTCAAGTAAAGGAAACGCTTGGCGCACAATGCCGGGATAATGCTGTTCCAGCAATATCCGAATGCGTCCGTGTTCGAAGATCGTGAACAAATCTTCCGCAATTGGTTTCGATGAAAAATCCGCAAAAAATTCTTCAAAATCAAACCCGAAGGTGTGAAATTCATAATACGCGGCTTCAAGCTTGCTCAGACATTTGTAAAGCCGGATATTTTCTGCCTGATTTGGAAACAGAGCAATTTCATCGGGAAGATAAATATATCTGCCATCCGAGCATACCCAAAACTCCTCATCTTTCCGCAAAATTTCAGGCAAATATGATATTGCTTTCACCGAAAGCGGAATATGGGTTCCGGCATGAAGATAGCGATTGAGACTCTGTTGAACCTGAGACAATGCCGCGCTGGTCTGAAGCATCGCGCAGATTTCGATAGCAGATGAGGATTCCAACAGAAAAAACCGGATTCCCGATTCTCGGTTGCGGCGGTATTTCTCAAGACCGATTCGAATAAAGTAATTCAGCGCATCTTCAGATAGTAACGCAAGCCCTTTTTCCATGCCATCGGAAAACGGATCCGCAAGTCTGACATCTGCGGTAAGAACCTGTTTCAATGCCTGAATATGTCTGATCCGGTTTCGGGGAGAATACGATAGCACAGCTTTGGGCAGGAGATGAATCAGCTTGAGGCTCTGATTGTATGAAAATTCTTGAGAAAAAACCGCGCGAAGCAGTTCGAGATACTGATATGCCGAATCTGTATCTTTGAGATCAAGCAGTTCGGAAAGCGCGTGAAACGGTGTGTCCAGCGTGTATGTGCCTTTGCTCATCATCACGTCCAACACGGACAGAAACTGCTCGCAGAAATCATTCTGCAATACCGGAACCAGATGAACCGCCATAATCCGTGCCAATGTTGGACCGTTTTCTGCGGCTTTCATCACCAGAGATTTATATTGTTCTGCTTCGGAACTCAATTGCAGAAAGCCTTGTGCTGCGGCATAGGCAAAAGATTCTTCCTGTAAGGCAAGCCATTCAGCAAATTTCGGGTCGGTTTCGAGGATTTTTTCGATCAGATGTTCCATACAATAGTTCGGACAGTTTTTTTAATCACATATTTTCATATCCCTGCCGAGGGCTGATTTGCGGCATTGCATAAGCCGGGATTTGATGCTATAATCTGATATTCGAAATTGCGGAACAAGGAGCCTCCCGAATGAGACAAAAATATTTGGTTTTGAAAGATTATGAAAAAAACGAACTAAGAGTACAGGAGTTTGCCGAGTTGGACAAGGAAATTCTGTCACTGCTGTGTGAAGAAAGCTATTCTTATAATGGAATCGGAACAGCGGCAAAAAGCGGAAAATCGTCTCTGATCAGGGCATTGCGAACTCAGAATATGTATCCGCCGGGCATATATGCGGATAAAATCGCAGATGCGGTGATGATGCTTCTGGATCCTCAGAATACCGACACTTCGGCAGAAGTGTTTTTGGATGATCTGGATTATGTAACCCGAGGCAGAGTCGAGACCGAAGTCATCGAGGATGTCGAAGAAGAACCCGCGGATATTGATGATCTGCTGGTGGATGATTCTCTGGACGAAGAATTTGCCGATGACGAAGATATCAATATCAGCCCCAATTCTTCCATCAAAATTGCGGATGATGATGCACTCGATATCGAAGACGATGTATAGAGGACGACATTCATGAAAGTTGATGGCAGAGATGTGCGTCCGATCTGGCTGGACAAAGATTCCATGTCTGTCAGTATTATTGATCAGAGATATCTTCCGCATGAATCGGTGATCGCAAGTCTGAAAAACACGAATGACGTGATTATGGCAATCAGAGAAATGTGCGTCCGAGGCGCGCCGCTGATCGGCGTTACCGCAGCTTACGGGGTTTATCTGATCGTGCTGAATGCCCCGAAAGCCGAAATTTCAAAAGAGTATCTGGATCACGAATGCGAGCGTCTCAAGGCTGCCAGACCCACTGCGGTCAATCTGGCATGGGCGGTGGATCGGATGAGAGATGCGGTTGCCCACACACGCGGACGTGAGGAAGCCATTGCCATTGCTCGCCAAAAAGCTTCGGAGATTACCGAATGGGAAGTGGAAAATTGCCGAAAAATCGGGCAGTACGGTCTGACGCTGATCGAAGATATCCGGCGCAAAAAGCCGAATCAGACCGTCAATATTCTCACGCATTGCAACGCGGGATGGCTCGCGTGCATCGAATACGGTACGGCAACAGCGCCCATGTATGCCGCTCATGAGGCAGGCATTGACATTCATGTCTGGGTGGATGAAACCCGTCCCCTGAATCAGGGGGCGCGGCTGACCGCGTGGGAACTCGGAAAAGCAGGCATAAACCACACGGTGATTACGGACAACGCGGGCGGGCATCTGATGCAGCACGGCATGGTAGATATGGTGATTGTCGGCACGGACAGAACCACCTATACCGGTGATGTTGCCAATAAAATCGGGACATATCTCAAAGCATTGGCAGCCAAAGACAACAATATTCCGTTTTATGTGGCTCTACCCTCCAGCACTTTTGATTGGACATTGAAAGATGGTGTAGCAGAAATTCCCATTGAGCAGAGAAACCCGGATGAAGTGCGCTATATCAACGGTGTGCTGATTCCGCCCCAAGACAGCCCGGCAGCCAATTATGCCTTTGACGTAACGCCGGCACGGCTGGTTACAGCATTTATTACGGAACGCGGAATATGCCGCGCAAACGAAGAAGACATTCGCCGTCTTTTTCCTGAAAAAATTTCGATTGAGGAGCAGTCATGAGGGTTCTGATTACAGGCGGTGCGGGCTTTATCGGTTCGCATCTGGCAGAAGCGTATCTGGAAAACGGCGATGAGGTGTATATTATTGATGATCTTTCCACAGGATCATTGGACAATATCAGACTGCTTCGGGAAAATAAATCTTTCGGACATCGGCTGTTTGTAACCATTGATACGATTATGAACAAAGATGCCATGACGGAATTGGTCGGCATCTGCGATGCGGTTTTTCATCTGGCAGCAGCTGTGGGGGTGCGCTATATTCTGGATCATCCACTCAAATCCATCACGATCAATGTGCAGGGGACTGAAAAAGTTCTGGAATTGTGCGCCAAATTCAAGAAAAAAGTGCTGATTACCTCATCTTCCGAGGTCTATGGCAAACATACGCACGCGCCTTTGGTGGAAACCGACAACATCATTTACGGACCCTCTGCCAAATTCCGATGGAGTTACGCTGCTTCCAAGCTCATGGATGAATTTACCGCTTTGGCATATTTCCGCACCAAAGGACTTCCGGTGATTATCACCCGATTGTTCAACACGGTCGGACCTCGGCAGACCGGCGCGTACGGCATGGTGATTCCGCGATTCGTGGCACAGGCACTGAAGAATGAGCCGCTGACGGTTTACGGAGACGGCAAACAAACCCGCACATTCACCTATGTCAAAGAGGTGGTCGAAGCGTTGATGGGACTGATGAACCATGACAAGACTGCCGGAGAAGTGTTCAATACCGGCGGCACGCAGGAAATCACGATCCTCGA
>CAZMDM010000434.1:0-4239 GCA_964564775.1 uncultured Desulfonema sp.
ACCGACTCCGGTATCCTGAAAAACCACGATGACCGAATTGTCTGCCAGATAATGCCGGGTTTCGATACTCAGAAGTCTGGTTTGAGAAGTTTCCATAGCCTCGGCAGCATTGGAAACAATATTCATAAACACCTGCTGAAGCTGATCTTCAGTGCCGACAAGCTCCGGCAGATCGGGATCCATTCTGTTTTCCACGCGGATCCCATTGATTTTCAAAAGATTCGAGTTCATAAACAGCGTGATTTCAAGCAGATGGTTGATATGGAGGCGTCTGAGTTCCATTTTGGACTGCCGGGAAAATGCCAGAAGGTTGGTAACAATCCGGCTGATTCTGCGGGTTTCGAGTTCCATGAGGTTCAGATACTGCCCGAAATTCTGCAAGTCTTTTTCCGTTACCGGTCCTTCGCGAGTGATACGTTTGATGAGCATAATCAGATTCAGAATTCCGGCAATGGGATTGTTGATTTCATGCACCACCGAAGCAGCAAGTTTGCCCAAAGACGCCATTTTATCCTGATGCAGCAGTTTCTCATGCGTTTCTCTGAGTTCTTTGGTACGATCCTCGACCATTGATTCCAGCCGCCGGGTAAGCTCTTCTTCTTCGAGCTTGCGTTTGGTGATATCCCGGCTGACTTCGATAAATTTGGCAATTTTGCCGTCTTTTTCCCAGATCGGAAACACGCTGACATCAATATAACGCGGTTTGCCGTCTCTGCCCGGACGGACCACCACCTGCCTGCTCGAAAGTTTGTTTTTCACCACTTCACTCAGAGGGCATACAATATCGGACTGTTCACAGGTAGTTTCGTATCTCTGAAGGACTTCATAGCACTTTTTGCCGATCACCTCTTCACGAGTAAAGCGCATTTTCTGTAAAAACGCGTCATTGACTTCCTCAACGGTCTTATCGGGCCGAATCACCAGAATAAAATCCTGAATCGCATTCAGAATCGTTTTAATTTCTTCATTCTGCTCTCTGAGCCTGCGCTCATTATGACGGATAGTTCTCCAGAACACTTCGAATACATAATATGACATTGCCCGGATATGCAGAGGCTTGGTTTTCAGAATATCCTCCAGCACATCCTGTTCCGGCATCAGGACAATGATCAGGTGAATATCGTATTCGGGTTTGTACAGATCATGGTAATCGCTGAGCATTGTAAGTCCGAGTATATGAGCAAGCTGCATTCCGGGACTTTGAAAATCGGGGTCCGCAACTGCCACGACTCTTGCTCTGCCATCTTTACGGTGATAATCCAGAGCGGTTTTCTCAAGAAGTTCTCTGCAGTAATTGCCGCCGCCGACAATGGCGATATTGATAAGCGGAGGATGATGTTCGGGCATATTTTTACCTATCCTGATAGTTGATTGCTGAAGCCTTATGGAAAAATGATTATCCTGTCAAGTATTTTTCATCAAGCCTGATTTTCTGAAAAACTTCTCTGATCCCCTCTCACTAATGTTGGGGCTAAGCACAGGGGATTGTCCCTGCGATATACAAAAAAATTATGAACAGGTACTTACCGTTCTTTCATCCCTCCGAAATCCTTCAATCCCGATTCCATATTGCAGACATCATCGGACATCATCATTTTTCCTTGACAAAACCAAGTCTGATCGGGTAACACAGGGCGAATATTTTTAAAAAACGGTAAGGGATTTTTGACAGAAACCATTAAACCAGCGTGACGGAGTTTTCATGAGTACAGAGGAGAAACAGATTGCCGGACATGCTGCCGAACACGCAGCGGAAGAATCTGGTGCGGGAGGAGGACCGATATTGTTTTTTATCGTCGGTCTGGTGGCAAGCCTTATTGTGGGGTGGATTGTATTCCCCAAGCTGCTCTACTCCCAGAAACAGCAGCCTTTTCAGTTCAGCCATGCTTTGCATAACGGCTTGGTGGACAACGGATGTGAAAGCTGTCATTTTTTTAGGGAAGACGGTACTTATGCCGGCGTTCCCAAACTGGCACAGTGCATCGGCTGCCATGAAGATGTTCAGGGAAGCACCCCTGAAGAAAAAGTGTTTGTGGAAGAATACGTGAAAAAAGGGAAAGAAGTTCCGTGGCTAGTGTATTCACGACAGCCGGACTGCGTATTTTTCTCTCATGCGGCACATGTGAAATCGGCAAACATGAAATGCGATACCTGTCATGGGGATATCGGCGAATCCAAAGAGCTGAAACCCTATGAATACAACCGGATTACAGGCTACAGCCGGGATATCTGGGGAAAAAATATCGCAGGCTTCAAGACTCACACCTATGATCGGATGAAGATGGACGATTGCGCCGAATGCCACAAAGAAAAAGGCGTCAAACCGACCAGCGTTCAGACCGAAAGAGACGCGTGTTTTGTCTGCCACAAATAGGAGGAAGGGGAAAAATCAATGAAAATAGACAGAAGAAGCTTTTTGTCGCTCGGAATCGGTTTGGGTGCCGGAATTACCCTTTCGCCATTGCCTTGGAAACTTATGGATGATTCTTCGATATGGACACAGATGTGGCCATGGACCCCGGTGCCGGAAGACGGAGAATACAAATACGTCAATTCCGTATGCACCCTCTGCCCCGGCGGATGCGGCATTTCAGTTCGCAAGGTGGATGAACGGGCAGTTAAAATCGAAGGCATGAAAGGTCATCCGGTCAATAACGGCGGAATCTGCCTGCTCGGACTTTCCGGGCTTCAACTGCTTTACGGACCTTATCGCGTAACTTCGCCGATGAAACGCAAAGAAACCGCGAAACGCGGAGAAGGTCAGTGGGAAAAAATCTCATGGGATCAGGCAATTGCCGAAGTTGCCAAAAAACTTGGGAGTGCCAAAGACAAAGCAGCGTGCATTTCGGATTCGGATAAAGGCACAGTGGCACAGTTGTTCAAACGCCTGCTGGCTGCTGCGGGTTCTGCCAATTTTATCCGCACTCCCTCGGTTCAGGATTCGTATCAGAAAGCCATTCAGGATATTCATAGCGTAACCGCAATGGCGGGTTTCGATTTTGAAAACGCGGATTTTATCTTAAGCTTCGGTGCAGGATTGCTGGATGGCTGGGGAACTCCGGTCAGAATGTTCAAGGCAAATGCGATCTGGAAAGACAAGAAAGTTCCAGTGATTCAGGTGGAGCCGAGATTGTCCAACTCTGCTGCAAAATCCGACAAATGGATTCCGATCACCCCGGGAACCGAATCCGAACTCGCATTGGGCATTGCTCATGTTATATTGAAAGAAGGGCTTGCCAAAGTCAAGCCTGAGGATAGTTTTATCAAAGTCTTGGAAAATTATGCGCCGGATACCGTGTCCAGAATGACGGGCATCGAGCCGGGCGTGATTGTGGGATTGGCAAAAAGCTTTGCATCCGCATCCAAACCGCTCGCTCTGTGCGGAAGAGGCAAGGGCGCAACTCCGGTCAGTATGCACGAAATCATTGCTGTACATGGTCTGAATGTGATGATGGGCAATGTCAATACCGAAGGCGGCGTTTATACCGTTCCTGAGCCGGATTACATCAAATGGGATAAAGTTGATGTTTCGGGAACGCCGATAACGCTGAATCAGATTGCATCTGGAAAATCTCCGATTCAGACACTTCTGGTGTCCAACGCAAATCCCCTGTTCACAATGTCAGATACGCAGGCAGTCAGAAAAGCCTTTGAGAAAATTCCGTTTATCGCAAGCTTCTCCTCCTACATGGATGAAACCGCACAATTTGCAGACCTGATTCTGCCCAATCACTGCTATCTGGAACGATATGAAGATGTTCCCGCACCGGCAGGATTTCATAAGCCTCTGATCGGACTGACCCGTCCTGTGGTCAAACCGTTGTTCAAGACCAAGCACAGCGGCGATGTGGTGATTGCCATTGCCAAAGAAATGGGCGCGGAATCATCATTCCCTTGGGAAAATTACGAAGCCTGTCTGAAAGAAACGCTCGGAGAACATTGGGATGCGTTGCAGAAAGACGGTGTTCTGGTGGGTGAATTTTCTCTGCCGTCTGTATCGGCAAAACTGGCATATCCGGAAAATGCGGTCAAACCTGTTGCTGTCGAAGGCGACTCTGCTTCATTCCCGCTCATGCTGATCTCGGATGATTCCATGCGCCGTGCCGGAAGTTCCATGGGTCAGCCGCCGTTTATCATCAAAACGATCGAACATAACGCGTTGAAGAAAACCAGCCTCTGCGTGGAACTCAAACCCAAAACCGCCTACACATTGCGCATCGGCCACTGCGGATATTCTGT
>CAZMDM010000435.1:0-1722 GCA_964564775.1 uncultured Desulfonema sp.
CAGACTTTGTCCTTCCATCAAATAGGTCTGGCTGAAATCAATCGCTTCTTCGCGATCTTTGGTATGTGTCATGGCAGCGGCAATGATATCGGCTTTACCGTTGAGAAGTGCAGGAATGCGCTCTTCTGAGTTCAGAACCACAAACTCCGCCGGAATACGCCATTCGTCTGCAATCGCTTTCATCAGATCAATATCGAAACCGACAGACTGACCGTTTTCCACAAATCCGAAAGGCGGCGCATCTTTGTAAACGCCCACGATCAGTTTTCCGCGTTTTCGGATATGCTCTATCTTGGAACCGGATCCCGATGCAGGCTTTTTCGGTTCGGAAACAGGATTTTCAACAATTTTGATCAGAGATTCGTCAGAACTCAGCACCTTACCGGAAGCATCTTCCGCAATGGCTTTGATGATATATTCGCCGACAGACAGGTTCGGGATGCTAATTTTATAAGGTTTTGCAGATAAGGGATTGCCGAATCGTTTGCCGTTGAGATAAAATGCCACCCGGGTAACAGAAGTCGCATCTCCCGAACTAACTGCTGCTTCTGCCATAACCGCGTAACCTTCGGTAAAGGTCTGTCCGCTCGCGGGAGAAATCATCTTCAATAATAAGGGCTTATTGGGAAACAATGTGGGAAGGATGAGATACTTTACCGCGGCAAGTCCTGCGATTGCCAACAGCCCCAACGCAATCAGAATCGGCAGGAATTTCGATTTTTTTCGGATTTCGATCAGTTGTTTGCCACATTCTTCACAGACAAACTCGGCTTTATCCGAAACCGCCAGAATTCTTCCATTGTCAGCTGTTTCGCAGTTTCCGAAATTGGTGCATTTTCCCTGTATCTGAGCCATGATGTGTTTTCCTCGCTGATATTATCGTGAATATTGATGACCGCATAAATTATAATATACCGAAACATGCGGAAATGCAAGAAAGTTATAAATATTCGGTATCATAATGTGATTGTGATTGACATTCTCAGAATATCATTTTAATATTTAATTCCAAAGTTATGCAAATCTATAATAATGAGAACCGTTTGCCGGATATATCGAAGCGCATCGGTTTATTCGGTGGAACATTTGATCCGATTCATTTCGGGCATCTCCGAGCTGCACAGGAAGTGCTGGAATATTTTGCCTTGGATAAAATTATTTTTATTCCTTCGGCAGTTCCGCCGCATAAACAGACGGGCAATCTTACGGATGCCGAAGATCGTTTGGAGATGATCCGGCTGGCAATACACAATTGTCCTCAGTTCGAAGTCTCGGATGTGGAACTCCGGCGCTCCGGTCATTCTTATACGATTGATACGGTAATTGATTTCAGGAAACTGATGCCGGAGAGCATACTGTATTTTATTATCGGCACAGACGCATTTTGGGAAATCACTTCGTGGAAATCATATAAGGAACTGTTTTCACTGATTTCATTTATTGTCATGGCAAGACCCGGTTCCGATCACAAAATTCTTGAGTACTATCTGAAAACCGGAATATCGGAGCAGTACCGCTTCTCCGAATCTGAAAATGCCTGCATTCATCCTGAAAATCAGCCGGTATTCAGCATATCCGGAAACTTTCTGGATATATCTTCCACACAGATACGGGCTTTGATTGGGCAAAACAAATCGGTGCGTTTTTTGCTTCCCGAATCGGTTGAAAATTTTATCAGGCTCGGTAAACTGTTCAAATCATAAACAGATGAAAACAATGATA
>CAZMDM010000436.1:0-6554 GCA_964564775.1 uncultured Desulfonema sp.
GATATTTCGATATAAATTCGGATATTCACAAAAAAACCTTCTTGATTCGCCGATATATAGTTGATATGATCCCCACCCGGGAAAGCAATGATGTACAGATAAGGAGAAAATTCGAATCATGGGTATGACCATTACTGAAAAAATTTTGGCGGCACACGCCGGGCTGGAAAAAGTCGAACCCGGCGATTTAATCAATGCCAAAACAGATATTGCGCTGGGAAACGATATTACCGCTCCGATAGCGATCAGAGAGTTTTACAAGGTCGGCGCGAAATATGTGTTTGACAAAGATCGGGTGGTTCTGGTTCCCGATCATTTTGTCCCCAACAAAGATATTGCCTCAGCCATGCAGGCAAAAGTGGTTCGGGACTTTGCCATCGAGCAGAACCTGAGCTATTTTTTCGATGCCGGAGAAATGGGCGTGGAACATGCACTGCTGCCGGAAAAAGGCTTGGTACTGCCCGGTGATTTGGTCATCGGCGCGGACAGTCATACCTGTACCTACGGCGGACTCGGAGCATTTTCCACCGGCGTGGGCAGCACGGATTTGGCAGCCGCAATGGTTACGGGACAGGTCTGGCTCAAAGTACCTGAAAGCATGAAATTTGTTTATACCGGCAAACTGAATCCCTGGGTGGAAGGCAAAGACCTGATTTTATACACTATTGGTGATATCGGCGTTGACGGTGCGTTGTATCGCTCTATGGAGTTCTGCGGACCTGTGATCGAGTCTCTGGGCATGGCAGGACGTCTGACAATGGCGAATATGGCTATCGAAGCCGGTGCCAAAAACGGCATTATCGCGCCGGACAAGATCACCGAAGACTATGTTTCCAACAGAGCCGTCCGCAAATATAGGTTTTTTCAAAGCGATCCCGATGCCCGATATGTTTCGGTAAAAGAGTACGATGTCAGCAATATCGAGCCTCAGGTCGCATTTCCGCATCTTCCGGAAAATACCAAAGGCATCAGCCAAGTCGGAGACGTGCGGATCGATCAGGCAGTGATCGGTTCCTGCACCAACGGACGGATTGAAGATTTGCGATCTGCGGCAAAAGTTCTCAAGGGTAAAAAAGTCGCGAAAGGAATGCGGCTGATAATCATTCCCGCAACACCGGATATATACAGAACCGCTATGAGCGAAGGCTTGTTCGATATTTTCCTTGATGCCGGAGGCATTATCAGTCCGCCAACCTGCGGACCCTGTCTGGGCGGATACATGGGCATTCTGGCAAAAGGCGAGCGTGCCATTGCCACTACCAACCGCAATTTTGTCGGCAGAATGGGACATCCCGAATCCGAGGTATATCTGGCAAATCCGGCAGTTACTGCTGCGTCTGCAATACTCGGAAAAATCGGAAGTCCTGATGAAACAATGTAAAATTTTATAATTGTTGGACACGGCTCCGAGCAATAAATCGCCCGGCTATAAGCTCAAGCCGGCTAAAGCGGGCTAATAAATAGCTGGCTTCAGCCTGCTTCAGCTTTCAGCCTTGAAATTTATTTCGGGGCAACCGACAGTGAATGGAGTGAGGAGATGAAAAAGGTTATCAAGGTAACAGGGGTGTTGTTGGGCGTATTGGGAATTCTGGTCGGAGCGGCGATTGCCGCGGAAAACGAATATCCCAACGGTATCGAAGGTATCAAAGCAGGTTCTGTGCCGCCGCCGGGGTTTTATTACAAAATGTACAATGTGTATTATACGGCAGACACACTGACAGACAGCAACGGCAATGATCTGAACGTGGATTTCGATGTTAAAACTTTTGTTAATGCACACAGATTTATTTGGATTACGGATTATAAAATTCTGGGTGCGGATTACGGCATGGATGCGGTGATTCCTCTGATGAATGTTGATCTGAAAATCGGAAGATTCGGCATTGACGACAGCCAGTTCGGATTGGGCGATATCTTTATTGAGCCGTTGATTTTATCTTGGCACACACAATGTTATGATCTGTCATTCGGCGCAGGCGTATGGGTTCCGAGCGGCAAATATGACAAGGCTGATCCTGCATCACCGGGCAAAGACATGTGGACAACCATGTTCACGCTGGGCGGAACCTATTATTTCGACGAGGCAAAAACATGGTCTGCCTCGATTCTTGCCCGCTATGAAATTCACAGCGAAAAACGGGACACGGACTTGCAGCCCGGCGATGACTTCCACTTCGAATGGGGCATCGGCAAAAGCCTCGGCGTGTGGGAAATCGGAGCAGTCGGATATTGTCAGTGGCAGGTTACGGACGATAATAACGCGGCAGGCGCCAGACAAGACAAAGACAAAGTGTATGCTGTGGGACCCGAAGCAAGCGTGTTCATTGCTCCGGCAAAACTGTTTCTGACCGTCAGAAGCTTGTGGGAATTCGGATCCGAAGAGCGATCTGAAGGGGTTTTTACAACGCTGGTACTGACGAAAATCTTTTAATCACAAAAATTCGGGGTAAGAATCAATACTTACCTCGAATAGCTACATAAGATAAGATGCTGAATCTGAATACAGATTTGAGTATATGTTCAAGTTATTTTTTTAGCAGACCCTAAACCGCATAATTGACACCCAGCATCAGAAATATCTGATTGCGAAGTTCGCTTAACTCCGGCGATTTTCTGAAATCTCTGGGGCGGTCAAAACCGAGCGGCTGAGAAATTTTGACATGTGCGGGTCTTCCGCTCAGTACCACCAGACGATCTCCCATAATCAACGCATCGTCAATATCATGGGTTACGAACAGAATGGTTCGTCCGATAAATTCGTGCATATTCACGACTTCCTCACGCATTTTCATCCGGGTCAGAAAATCCAGTCCGGCAAATGGCTCATCCATGAACATAATATCCGGTTCCGCTGCCAAAGCCCTTGCCAATTCAGCCCTGCGCTGCATTCCGCCCGACAATTGATACGGATAGCGGTTTTCAAAGCCTTCCAACTCGACCATTTCGATATATTCCTGGATTTTCCGATCTTTTTCATTTTTATCCGTGAGATGGCGCAAGCCCAGTCCCACGTTTTGCCGGACAGTCATCCATGGAAACAGAGCGCTGTATTGAAACACGAAAATCTGCTCTGAACTCGGACCCGTGACATTTTTGCCGTTAATCAGCACCTCACCCGAATATTGGGTATCGAAGCCCGCGACAATACGGAGCATTGTAGATTTTCCGCAGCCGGAGGGTCCTAAAATACAGACCATTTCCCCGTCTGAAAATTCGAGATTGATATCGTCAAGTACAGTAACGCAATTCCCAAAGCATTCATTAGGTTCATCCGTATCGCGACGCCGCTGACGCCGATCTATAAATTCTTTTCGCAAATTCCGAATCAGCACATGACCCATAAATTTTTTATCCTTTGACTACTGCCATAGGTCTTAATTTGGCAACTTTTCTCGAAATTCCCGCGCCGTGGACAATCTCGACCACCTGAGACACATTTTTATACGCATCCGGCATTTCTTCCGCAAGTGTGCCTCTGTCGCTCCAGCGAACCAGAATGCCCTTGTCTTCCAATTCCCGATGTATTGCCCGACCTTTGCTGGCTTTTTTGGCAGCAGCCCGGCTTAATATACGCCCTGCGCCGTGGCAGGTCGAACCGAAGGTTTCTTCCATGGCTTTCTGAGTACCGACCAGCACATAAGATGCTCTTCCCATGTCTCCGGGAATCAGAATCGGCTGTCCCACGCTTCGGTATTTTTCGGGAATCGTTTCATGCCCGGGACCGAAGGATCGGGTAGCGCCTTTCCGGTGAACGCAGACCACCTGCTTTCTGCCCTGCACGATATGCGTTTCTTTCCGGGCAATGTTATGGCATACGTCATACACCAGCCTCATGCCCAACGCTTTTGGACTCATCCCGAAAACCTTCATCAGCACTTCTTTGGCATGGTGCATGAGAATCTGACGGTTGGCGTACGCGTAATTTGCCGCGCATGCCATTGCCCGGTAATATCGCTGACCTTCTTCGGATTGAATCATGGCACATGCCAGTTGGCGATCCGGCAGTTGAAACGGCAATGATTTTACATGCTTGTTCAGCATTGCCAGATAATCATCGCAGACCTGATAGCCCAGACCTCGCGATCCCGAATGCAGCAATACCGTGATCTGCCCCGGATGCAGTCCGAAAACCTGTGCCACCGTTTCATCATACACCTCTTCCACAACTCCGATTTCCAGAAAATGATTGCCGGATCCGAGCGTGCCGAGCTGTTTTCTGCCGCGATCCAATGCTTTATCGCTGACGTCTTCGGGATCCGCATGAGATAACTGCCCGTTGTCTTCGGTGTATTCCAAGTCAGATTCTTCCCCGAATCCGTTTCTGACTGCCCATCGGCTGCCTTCTCTCAGTACCCGTTTTTCCTCATCTTTGGAAAGCTTTACAGAACCGGTTGATCCCACGCCTGACGGAATATTTTTGTACAGGGCATTGACCACATCTTCCAATTTCGGCTTGATATCGTTTTCCTCAAGATGCGTTGCTGCCAGACGCACGCCGCAATTGATGTCATATCCCGTGATTCCGGGCGAAATAATGCCATCCTCCCAATCAAAAGCCGCAACGCCGCCAATCGGCGCGCCGTATCCCTGATGTACATCCGGCATAGCCAATGATGCCTCGGCGATACCCGGCAGACACGCCACGTTGGCAACCTGCTTCAGAGTTTCTTCCCGCTTGATATCTTCGAGCATGGCAGAACTGGCATAAATTCTTCCGGGAACCAGCATTCTGCCGCTTTTGGAAAGTTCCCAGCAATAGGGAGTGATTTCGATAAGTTCCTGATTCATGGCACACCTCAGTTGAGCATTCGGGGTCTGATATTCGTTGTGAGAGATGGTAAAGAAATCTGTCAATCATCCAGACTGTACGGGGTCATGCTTTCGAAACCGTCTTCCGTTACCAGCACGGTCTGCTCGAATTGTGCGGACAAAGACCCGTCTCTGGTTACGGCTGTCCACTTGTCTTTCAGGATTTTGGATTCTCTTTTTCCGAGATTGATCATGGGTTCGATGGTAAATACCATACCCGGAATCAGCACGATTCCGCTTTTGCGCTGTCCGTAATGCATGATCTGAGGCGGTTCGTGAAACTCGAATCCCACACCATGCCCCACATATTCCTGAACCACCGAACAGCCCTCTTTTTCAGCATAATTCTGAATTGCCCATCCGATATCGCCAGTGGTATTTCCGGGTTTGACAATGGACATGCCGATTTTCAGGCATTGTTTGGTAACTTTCACGATTTTCTGAGCTTTGGGACCCGGTGTTCCGATAAAAAAGGTTTTGTTGGCATCTGCGTAATAGCCGTTCAGCACAGAAGTAATATCCACATTGACAATATCTCCGTCCTGAAGTACCCGCTCACCGGGAATACCGTGACAGATCACTTCGTTGACCGACACGCAGGTGCTTTTGGGAAAACCGCGATAATGCAGCGGCGCGGGTTTTGCACCGTTGCGGATAGTAAATTCATGTACCAGTGTGTTGATTTCATCGGTTTTCATACCGGCTCGGATGCGTTCTTCCACCAGATCGAGAGTGTCCAGCACCAGTTTTCCGGTTCTCCGAATTCCTGCAATATCTTCTTCATTTTTCAGGCGGATTTTGTGCTTTTTGAAATATAATTCCTTGGGGCTTAAGGATACTGATGTGTCAACCCGCCCCTTTTTCATCAGACAGCACTTTTTATATTTCTGACCACTGCCGCAGGGGCAAAGATCGTTTCTGCCGACTTTCATCTGACTTCTCCTGCTATTTCAACCATTGAGGATATCCCCATGTCAATATATACATTGCCAGCGCAGCATAACTTGCGCTGATCAGATCATCCAGCAAAATTCCCCATGCGCCGTGAATATTCTGATCCACATAGCGCGTAGGCGGAATCAGCTTGAAAATATCGAAAATTCTGAATATCAGAAATCCGCATCCGGCAATTTTCCAAAACTGCCCTTCATGCCGGAACAGTATCTGAACCCACAAATACCCGGCAACTTCATCCAGCACGAAATATTTGGGGTCCTGGGCATTCCAGTACGCCACTGCCCAAGGGGTCAGCAAATGATTTGCCAAACAAATTAATATAAATATAATGATCAGAGATGTCCACTGAAAAGATACAGGAAGTGTATGGATGATTGCAAAATGAAACCCTACTCCCAAAAGCGCGCCGCAGGTCCCCGGAAATATAGGGGATAATCCCAGCCCAAATGCGGAGCCGATAGCAATATTCAGAATATCTTTTGTTTTTTTCAAAAAAACCTCTGTTCTATTTGAGATTCACTATTCATGCAGAATATTAGAAAAGCGGAAAATATCGCGGGAAATGACGATGTTCATATGGCGCGCCCGGCAGGATTCGAACCTGCGGCCTACGGATTCGAAGTCCGGCGCTCTATCCAACTGAGCTACGGGCGCACAAAAAAATAAGGGTGGATGAAGGGACTTGAACCCTCGGCAACCGGGGCCACAACCCGATGCTCTGCCAGCTGAGCTACATCCACCATGAAACAGGATATCTTTAGCAGATTGTTCTTTCTTTTGCAAGTCTT
>CAZMDM010000437.1:0-3258 GCA_964564775.1 uncultured Desulfonema sp.
GCCATTGAAACATTGCGTCAGGATAAAACCGTCATCATTCTGACCGAAACTTGTGCAAAACAGGTCAACGGCGGGACAGTAATGAAAAACCTCGACACAAAAACAGTTGACACCATCGGCATTGAAGCTGTACCGGCATACAATCTGGTCCATACCCGAAGTCCGGGAACGCCATATCATCCCAAGGGCATCGGCAACGGATATGTGCTGACCTTCGGCGATAAACGGGTCTATGTGGCGGGAGATACGGAAAATACGCCAGAAATGAAGGCTCTGAAAAAGATCGACTGCGCGTTTCTGCCAATGAATCTGCCCTATACCATGACCCCGGAAATGGTGGCGGACGCGGCAAAAGCCTTCAAACCCAAAATTCTTTATCCCTACCATTTTGGCGATACGGACACTTCGAAACTGACTGCTTTGCTGAAGGATATCAAAGATATCGAACTGCGTATCCGCGATATGAAATAATGGGCTCTTTGGTATTTTGTGGGATAGTAATTTTCATATCTCATAGGAGTTACGCAGTTGGGTTTCAACTCATAGAATCCATTAAGCATTATAAATTTCAATACTAAATAAAATCAGCAGATTGATTTTCAACTGCGTAACTCCTATCACTGATATTTTGATTGACAAAAGTCGGATTTGAAAATATATGATACTCAGACAAGAGTTAAAAGTATTTTTATAGGCGTACATAAAAAGGGGAATGAAATGAAAAAAGTATTTCTGGCAATCATGGTATGCGCTCTTGCAATGTCCGTTTTGGGATTGGCAATAGCCGCGGAAGAGAAAAAAACTGAAACAACACCGCCAACAGTTCCTCCGGCTTCTACTGTAACTCCTCCCCCGGCGACTGCTCCTGCAACCACGGTACCGACACCGGCGGTAACACCATCAGCGGCTACTCCGGCTGTTATCACGCCTGCTCCACCTGCGCCAGTTCCCGCAGCAAAACCGGCTCTGACGGCGGATGACATCAGATGGATAGCTAAATGTATAGATGATAACAAAGATGAAGGTCAGACGCTTGAAGTGGTAAAGGTGTACTGCGAGTGTATGAACGACAAAATGGATGATAACGAAACCCAATCCGTAACTCAGTGGGAAAAGACTCACCCAAAGGAACAAAAAGAGTGCAGTAACAAGGCTGGATGGAAATAACCCCGATAAACTCAATGGGGTCAGACATGGCTCCATTGAGTTAGTAATTTGTATCTTTCAAGCTCACCTGACATTATGACATTAATTTTTTATTGACAAAGCTATCCGCATTTGTTAAAGAGATCAGATAACTTTTTTGTGGGGCCATAGCTCAGCTGGGAGAGCGGTTGGTTCGCAATCAACAGGCCGCCGGTTCGATCCCGGCTGGCTCCACCACTAAAAAATCAGATAACCCATCTTGATGATCACCCGACAACAACATATCTTTCTGTATTCCGTATCGGAAAATTTTACGTGTTTGTTTTCAACGAACAGTTTTTATTTCAGGAGGCTGCGATATCATCGCTTATGCGGATGTTTTCTATCGCGGTATATGATTTGCATATAAATTTCGGACTGAACCATGAATATTATTCCGGCAGTTGACATTAAAAACGGCAAGTGTGTGCGTCTGCTTCAGGGACGCATGGATGCGGAAACCGTATTTTCCGATGATCCGGCAGCTATGGCAAAGCGGTGGGAAGATGAAGGCGCGAATCTGATCCATCTGGTGGATCTGGATGGTGCTGTTGAAAAAAAACCCAAAAACTTAGGCGCAATCCAGAAAATCCTGCAGGCGGTCAAAGCCGATATTCAGGTAGGCGGAGGTATCCGCAACATGGAAACTATTCAGATGTATATTGATCTCGGCGTGAAACGGGTCATTATCGGCACCGAAGCCATCCGCAATCCCGCGATGGTGAAAGAAGCGTGCAGGGCTTTTCCCGAAAATATTGTGGTCGGGATTGATGCCAGAAACGGATTTGCAGCTGTGGAAGGCTGGACAGAAACCACACAGACCCGCGCGGTCGATCTTGCCAGACAATTCGAAGATTGCGGTGTGGCTGCCATTCATTTTACGGATATTCACCGGGACGGAATGCAGAGCGGACCCAATATCGAAGAAACCCGGAAGCTTGCCAAAGCGGTTTCGATTCCGGTGGTCGCATCCGGCGGAGTTTCCGGTATCGAAGATATCCGGCATCTGCTACCGCTTGAAAAAGACGGTGTTACCGGAATTATTACCGGCAAGGCATTGTATGTTGGCACGCTGAATCTGAAAGAAGCCATTGCGCTGGCAAAAGGGAATTCGGCAGATGGCATTTATTCCAGACGATAAAATTGCGGAAATCCGACATGCTGCCGACATTGCGGAAGTGATTTCCGAGTTCGTGATGCTGAAAAAAGCCGGCAAAAATCTGGTGGGGCTGTGTCCGTTTCATGCGGAAAAAACGCCGTCGTTCACGGTCAACCCGGATCGTCAGACTTTTTATTGCTTCGGATGCGGCACGGGCGGAGATGTGTTTGCGTTTCTACAACAGCATGACCGGATCAGTTTTCCCGAAGCCGTAAAAATGCTGGCAGCGCGATACAGTATCGAAATTCCGGTAAAGGAGATGACTGCGGATCAGAAGTGCCGTATGGATGAGCGAGGAAATCTTTTATTGCTGAACAAAGAGGCAAAGCAATATTTCCATCATGCCTTATACAGCGATACAGGGCAAAAAGCAAGAGAATATCTGAAATCGCGAAATATCAGCCGAAATATTGCGGAAATATTCGAATTGGGCTTTGCGCCAGATGGATGGGATTATCTGACAAGATATTTATCTGCTAAAAAAATCTCTCCGGCGCTCGCGGAAAAGAGTGGGCTGATCGTGCCGAGAAATACGGGAAACGGCTGGTATGACCGTTTCCGAAACCGGATTATTTTTCCGATTTCGGATATTCGGATGCAGGTCATCGGATTCGGGGGCAGGGTGATGGATGGTTCTCTTCCCAAGTATCTGAATTCTCCTGAAACTCCCGTTTATGACAAACGTCGTTCTTTATACGTCCTTCATCTGTCTCTTATACACTTTTCCGACCCCACGAGACCGCACTACATCTCGTATGCCGTCTTCTGCTTGCATTACAAAAATAAAAGCTCCGATTTGCTGATGCTTTCCGCACCTCATACCACAGATGCAGCTCTGCCGTGCATCGGCCACACACAACTCAATGGCGAACCGCGCCCGCTGACTCTCTTCAAATTCTCTCACGTTCCAGAAA
>CAZMDM010000438.1:0-5044 GCA_964564775.1 uncultured Desulfonema sp.
AACTCGTGTTTCCAACGGGTCCACCCACTTTTGAATTGAAAACGTAAATGTTATCCGCATCCCCAATATGATTTTGGGGCATGGTGTGAATGTTATACGCCGGAAATAACCGAAAATCTTGGGAAAAAAAAAAAGCGGTCCAAGGAATTTTCCCTATTTTTCATATATTTCTTTATATCCCATGAGAAAAATATCCAAAGGCAGAGGCTGAAGCGCCACATACAGTTTTCGTTGTCCCTCACGATACAGCAGGATAATGCTGAAAGGAATGACTGCAATGATAATCGACCAGTATCCACCATGAGGAATCTTATAAGTATTTGATAAAAAATACATACTGGTAATGAGCATGATCGGAAATGAAACCATTGTAAGCCCGATCTGCTTTCTCAACGCGAATATCCATGTCATCATAATTCCGGTAATCGTCATGGTTCCGGTAACCGCAAGTCCGTAAGCTGCTGCAAGATTGGCGGATTCCCGAAATTCGATCATAATAAATATTACCGAAATCAGCAGAAACCAGTTCACAAATCCGATATAAATCTGGGATTGCCGCTCTTTGGATGTGTAATCTATCTTGAGAAGAGGCATAATTCGTGTTGTAATCCCTTGATATACAATCGAAAACATTCCGCTAATCATTGCCTGCGACGCGATGACCGTTGCCATGATGCTCATGACCAGAAATGGAACATAAAGCATTTTGGATTGATTCCGAACCATTTCGAACAGAATGTTTTTTGCTTCAGGATGATGAATCAGAAATGCACCTTGCCCGAAATAATTGAAAATCAATGCAACAAAGACCATATTCCAAGCTCTTATGATCGGCTCTCTGCCCAGATGTCCCATATCTGCATACAATGCCTCGCCGCCGGTCGCGCACAGCGTTACTTCGGAGAGTACAAAAAAACCCGCAAGTCCATTTTCAAGTAAGAATTTTATGCCATAGTAGGGATTGACAGCTTTGAATACAGAAGGTTCATGAATTATCGAGATAATTCCCGAAATTCCCAATGCCAGAAACCATATCACCATCAGAGGGCCGAATGCCCCCCCGACTCTTTCTGTTCCTTTTTTCTGAACCGCAAACAAAATGAATGCAATCAGAGATGCAATCAGAATCAGATTTTTCTGGTTGAAGGTTTCGAATCCGGGAATCAGCAGCATGCCTTCCACAGCGCTTAAGATACTGATTGCCGGGGTAATCACGCCATCGCCGATAATCAGCGAAATACCGATAAAGGTCAGAAGCGTAACAAATGTGATCTGACGCCCCGATTTCAGAAGCGGCACTAGGATTTCTCTGAGCACGATAGTTCCGCCTTCGCCATGTTTTCCCAGACTCATCGCCAGCCACGCGTATTGAACCGTAACCAGCAGAATCAGAGTCCATATCATCAGCGACAAAACGCCGATAACGTTTTCCTGTGTATGTTCGGTCATCAGAAATATGACCGTGAGTGTGTAAATAGGGCTTGTGCCAATGTCTCCGAAGACCAGCCCCAACGATTTGACAATGCCTGAAATACTTTTATCCGCTTTGTGCGACATATTGCCTCAACAGCAGTTCGGAATGCGAAGTTCAAAGTGCAAAATGCAAATGACAATCTGCACTTTAATTTATTTTCGAGTTTTGGCAAGAGTTTTTTAGCGGTGTCAGGCTCATATATTTGAAATCACGATGTCTGTCGGCAATTATCATCTCAGATAAGGGGTATCTGAATCGTTTCGTTCTTGACATTTTCAATATCATCCTGTAATTATATCCGATATTCTTATGTAAACATATTTTGATAAAGACAATGCAGTTTATGGCAAAACCGCTGATGCCCCGATGGATGTATTGCCTGATCGGAGAGATTATGCCCAGAAGCATACAACAGTATGTTGATTTCCGTTCCGAATCCCTAAAGGCATTGCCTGAGAGAGAAAAACATGATATTAAGCGGGATAAAGGAGAAAATTATGGCGCTGAACAAAGAACTTCTTGAGATATTAGCCTGTCCCAAATGTAAAGGCGATATTCATCTGACCCCGAAAGAAGACGGGCTGGTCTGCGAGAAATGCAGACTGGTCTATGAAATCAGAGATGATATTCCCATTATGCTGATTGATGAAGCAAAGCCGTTGGAAACCCCGTGAGTACGCCCAAAGCACCCAACCCTGCCAAGCTGATTATCGGCTTGTTTATGAAAGACACGGAACTGTTCGAGCCGGTCAGCCGGAAATTGATAGAAAAATTCGGCAATACGGATATGATCAGCGCGTGGCTGCCTTTTGATTACACAAGTTATTATGAGGCTGAGATGGGGACGCCGTTATTTCGGCGGATGCTGAGTTTCGAAACCCTGATTTCGCAGGATAGTCTGGCAGGTATCAAGCGGATCACCAATGAAATCGAAAAATTATACTCCGAAGATGAAAAACGGAAAATCAATATTGATCCCGGATATCTGCTGCATGAACGATTCGTGCTGGCAACTGGCAAAAATTATACGCATCGGATTTATATCGGGCAGAATATTTATGCAGATTTAACCCTCATATATCAGCAGGGCGATTTCAGAACGCTGCCTTGGACATATCCCGATTACGCGGATGAAAAAATGCTGAATTTTCTAAGACTGGTTCGCGCCCGATACACAACAATTCTGAAAGAGAGAATCTGAGTATTATGATCAGAAGCATGACCGCTTTTTCAAGAGCGGAGAAAACTTGTGAACAACTGACTGTCAATGTTGAAATACGATCTTACAACAGCCGCTATCTGGATTTGGCTCTCCGAATGCCGCAAAGCTACAACGGGCTGGAAGAACGCGTCAAAGCTCTGATTTCGGAAAAAATTTCAAGAGGCAGAATCGAGGTTCGGCTTCAGATCAAAGATGAATCTGAAGAAGCGTACAGTTTCGAGGTTGACGAACTCAAGGCAAAAGCCTATCATCAGGCTCTGACTCGCCTGAAAGAGATGTTTCACCCGGATTCCGCCATTACGTTGGACATGCTTACCGGCGTCAACGGAATCATCAAGCCTGCGGATATTGAAAAAGACGAGGAAAAAATTTGGAATCCGGTGCGGGAATGCCTGACAGAGGCAATCGAAGGCTTGAATGCCATGCGCCGTACCGAGGGCGAATTTACTGCCAAAGATTTGTCGGATCGGCTTGCTTATATCGAAAGCCGGACAGATAAGATCGAAAGCGAATCGGACGATCTTCTGAAACAGTATCAGGAGCGTCTGAAAGAACGGATTTCCTCGCTGACCAACGGTATGGTGCATATCGAACCGGACAGAATCGCACAGGAAGCTGCATTTCTGGCAGATCGCAGCGATATTTCGGAAGAAATCGTGCGGGTCAGAAGCCATATTGAGCAGTTTCGGGCAATTATGGCATCTCCCGAACCCGGCGGGCGGAAACTCAATTTTCTGCTTCAGGAATTTAATCGGGAATTTAACACCATCGGCTCCAAAACCGGAAAAGCGCAGGTATCGCACATCGTGGTCGAGGTGAAATCCGAATTGGAAAAAATGAGAGAGCAGATCCAAAATATCGAATAAGGCGGCATCATGGAACAGACATTGTTGAATATCGGATTCGGAAGCACGGTGGTGGCAGAAAGAGTGGTGGCAATTGTTTCTCCCAATTCCGCGCCCATGAAACGCCTGAAGGACGAGGCAAAAGAAGAAAAACGCCTGATTGATGCGACTTACGGACGCAGAACCCGCTCCATCATCGTTACGGACAGCAATCATGTGGTATTGTCGGCAATACAGGCAGAAACTATTTCTCAGCGATACGAACTGATGAAAGAAGCCAACCGGAAAGCCGAGGCAGACGCATGAATGGCAGACTCTTCATCGTTTCTGCCCCGTCCGGCGCGGGAAAAAGCACCTTATGCAGCGCAATTCTGAAAAAATTTCCCGAACTCTGTTTTTCGATTTCTCACACCACCCGAAGCCCCAGACCCGGGGAAAGAGACGGCGTGGAATATCATTTTATCCGAACAGATGAATTCGAAAAGAAAATCGAATCTGACGCGTGGGCGGAATGGGCGAAGGTTCACGATAATTATTACGGCACATCTGCGGAATTTTTAAATCGCTGTCTGGCTCAAGGCAAAAGTGTTTTACTGGATATCGATGTTCAGGGAACGTTGAAAATTCTGAAAAAATATCCTGACGCGATTACGATTTTCATTATGCCGCCCTCATCGGAAATTCTGAAACAGCGACTTCGGAGCAGAGCTTCGGACAGCGAAGAAGTGATTGCCAAGCGTCTGAAAAATGCCGAGATGGAAATAGCGCAGAGACATTATTATCGCCATATCCTTGTCAATGACGATCTTTCACAAGCCATATCCGATCTGGCAAAAATTATCGAATCTGCACAACAAAGCTGATTTCAATGAAAAAACTGTATTTCATCCTATTGATCTGTATCGCTGTTTCAGGCTTCGGATGCACAGAAAAAGGCACGCATCCCGCGTTGAGAAAACTGAACCCGTCTGCCTATCCTCAGTTTCAGGATGATATGAACTATGAGAGATTGAATGACGCGATTTCCCAAAGCCTTGTTTATCTTAAAAAAATTCCGGCAGACCGGGCGTTTCAATTCGGAACTGACAGCTTTAGCGCAGCGCATATCATCCGCTCTCTGGAATATTTTCTGAAATTTATTGAGAAAAAACCCTCTTCCGGCGAGTTGCAGGAATTTATCCAGGCAAACTATCTGGTGTATCAATCTGTCGGCGCAGAAAAAGACGGCAAAGTTCTGTTCACCGGGTATTTTGAACCTATTTTGGAAGGCAGTCAGAGCGAAACCGAAGACTATCCGTATCCGATTTACGGAGAGCCAGATGATCTTGCGGTGGTGGATTTGTCTTTGTTTTCGCCAGAATTCAAAGGTAAAACCATCATCGGAAGAGTGGAAGGCAAAACCTTTGTGCCGTATCACGACCGGGAGGAAATGGATGATGAGGATGCGCTTAGGGTCAAGGCACCGGTACTGTCTCTTGTCCACATCTGACGCTGCCGACGATC
>CAZMDM010000439.1:0-4716 GCA_964564775.1 uncultured Desulfonema sp.
GTACCCAGATTCAGCAGAAAGCTCTGGAATTGAAAACCGAAATGCAGAAAACCGAAATCGATGCTCAGAAAGCGGCTGCTATTCAGGCAGAAATTTCAGCCCTTCATGCCCAGATGGATCAGAAGCGCTTGCAGCACCATATCAACCTGAGCAAAATCAATCCCGCATTGGGAAGCTGTTTCAAAGGCTTTATGGGCGGTCCCGGACATCACGGAGGAATGAAAGCGCCGTGTGCAGGCAATCAGAACTGCGCGAATTGTCCGTATGCCAATCAGACAAGTTCTCAGAGCAGCAGTCTGTAAATTAGAAATTGACCGCCTCATGGTATTATCCGAATGATCGCCTTGGCAAGTGTATTCCCCCGAATCTGTCAAGGAATCATTCGGCAAAATACGGAGTACTTCTGTTGATTGAATAGCCCGTATCTTGCATCTGCGAGTGAATCATATTTTCAATTCTTTGTCTTCACATAGTTCTAGATATTTTTTCCGATTTGATTTTATTCGGGATACGAATGGGAATCTCCGGCTTTCAATATTCCGTAAAACATTCCTTCGGGGACATCGGGATAGGTGTCATAATGATACAGCAGGCATTTTTTCTGGATATCCGGAGCCATCCGATGGATCAGATCGGAAATATGCGGATGAACACCGGACGGATAGGCTGCGGTTTCGCAGTCCATGTAAATCCGGTTTGCCCGCTTGTAATGCGCTTCCAACTGAGGCGGCATCATGTGCTGGGTATCGGTCGGCATCAGCACCACATATCCGTCCGAATTTTCGATGCTGAGTCCGTAACTTGCCATTTCTTCGGAACTCGAAATAATGTGCATGGCAAATAAGGGCTTGACTTTCCAATACACATCTCCGTCCGTGAATTTGTGCGTCAGGGTTTCTCCGTTTGCCTGCTTGCCGATCAGATGAATATCGAAATAGGTATCAAGACAGACATTCGGAACGCCCTGAACCGTATCCAACCCCGGACTGACTGCCTGTTTCAGAGGCTCAAGCACTTTTCTGTGAATGAATAAATCCGGTTTGGCGCTCGGCGGCGGAATCCGCCACAGATCATGTTCCAGAAACAGCTTATCCACAATGAATTTATCACCGAGCCATTCCCGCTTCAGGGGGGTATAATTCGGATTGAACAACGTGGTCAGCGCGAGATATTCGATTCCGCCGATATGATCGTTATGAGGATGTGAAATATATACGCCGTCAATATCCGAAGAAGTAAGTCCTACTCCTTTCAGAGCATGGCGGATATCGGCTCCCGCGTCAATCAGCAATCTATACGGGCGTTTTCCCCGCTTTCCCGGACTGTCGAATTCGATCAGAAAATTGGAATGCCATTTGGGGGTGTACATGCGTGTGGAAAGTTTCTGTATTTCAGCCTCTGCGGATTCCAAGCCGGTTTCCGATGAAGACAGCAGTTTTTTAACCAGCGAACATACCGATTCTGTGGGTATGACTTCCTGATAACTGCCGGTTCCGAATGCCGAATGTACACCCAGTGCGGTGATTTTCATATATTCCCCTTTATTGTACACTCTTTGAATATGAGCGCGTGAGGTGAGTTCTTCAATTTTGATACATCGAATCGGTATTCAGTAAAAATCATTCAGGATTGCTCCAGAAATCCGCTGTAATCCCGTCAGATCAGATATTTCGCTGTGGGACAGGAGGATTGCTATTTCCTGTCCCGAACACGATTTTATAAAATTTCCACAAGCTCATAGAGGCGTTTGCCCCCGGGCGCGTTCAGAATCACCTGATCTCCCGGTTTTTTGCCGATAATCGCCTGCCCCAGCGGAGAAGATAAGGAAATCTTGCCTTTTGCAATGTCCGATTCGTCCGTACCCACGATCTGATATTGAACCTCCTCGCCGGTATCGGTATTTTCCAGCAATACTTTCGAGCCGAATACTGCCTTGTCTTTGGAAAGATTATCCGGGTCAATCACAACCGCGTTACTGATTTTGTATCCGATTTCGCTGATGCGTCCCTCGATAAATCCCTGACGGTCTTTTGCAGCATCATATTCCGCATTTTCCGATAAATCACCATGCGATCTGGCTTCTTCGATGGCTTTGATCGTTGCGGGGCGGTCAACCGCTTTCAATCGTTCCAATTCCCGTTTCAGGGCTTCATAACCCTCTTTGGTGATGGGTATTTTTTCCAACTTCCTATACTCCTGTTATAAATACTTCTGTGCCAATACTTCCGCAATCTGAACCGCATTGGTGGCAGCGCCTTTGCGGATATTGTCTGCCACAACCCACATATTGATTCCGTTCGGAATTGATTCATCCTGACGAATCCGTCCGACCAGTGTCATGTCCTGTCCGGCAGCATCAATCGGCATGGGATACAGATTTTTTGAAGGATCATCCACAACTTTGACACCCGGAGCATTTTTCAGCAATTCTCTGACCTCGACAGCCGAAATAAAGCTTTTGGTCTCGATATTCACGGATTCGGAATGCCCGAAAAATACCGGAACCCGGATCGTGGTCGCTGTAACACCGATTTCATGATCTTCCATGATTTTGCGGGTTTCATGCACCATTTTCATCTCTTCTTTGGTGTAGCCGTTTTCCAGAAACACATCTATATGTGGCAGACAGTTGAATGCAATCCGGTGCGGATACACATTTCTTTCGATGTTCAGAAAATTGATCATTGCCCGTGTCTGATTGGAAAGCTCGTCAATGGCTTTTTTTCCGGTTCCCGATACTGCCTGATAGGTGGAGACCACAATTCTTCTGATGCCGCATTTTTTGTGAATGGGATTCAACGCCACAACCATCTGAATGGTGGAGCAGTTCGGATTTGCGATAATTCCCTTATTTTTATATTGTGCAATGGCATGAGGATTGACTTCCGGCACAACCAGAGGCACATCTTTGTCCATGCGCCACGCGCTCGAATTGTCAATCACCACGCAGCCGGAATTTGCCGCAGCCGGAGCAAATTTCAGACTGGTGCCTCCTCCTGCTGAAAATAAAGCAATATCAATACCTTTGAATGAATTTTCGGTCATTTCTTCAACAGGAATCATATCGCCTCTGAAGCGTATCTGACGACCAACCGACTTGGCGGATGCCAGAAGTTTGACGGATCTGATCGGAAAATTGCGTTCTTCCAAACAGGCAATCATCTGATTACCGACTGCCCCTGTTGCGCCTGCAACCGCCACATTCAATGCTTTCTGAGACATGGTCTTCCCCTTCCGATGTTCGTAAAGAATATAAAAAAAACTTCTACGGAGCAGTCTGCTTCGTAGAAGTTTCAACAAAAATCCCTGTTTTGTATTGTGATCCGACAGAGCCGGATAGAATATTTCCAATTTTGATTATCCTATATCATATTCCGATCATAAGTGCAAGTATCTTATGCAGGGATCGCATAAGAAATTCTGAACCACTTTCATAAGATAATTATTATCCCATCCTGCCCTGCGCCTTCTAAATATCCTGATTTTTAAACATTTATCAGATAAGATTCTCCGACTCTTCCGATTTCTGTTTTCAAAAGCATTGGAGAATGATGGGTTCCCAAAAAATTCATGCAGGATGAATTTTATCATTGACAGATCAATTTTATTTTTTTAAAAGATGTGTAACATTGTTTCGATTTTTCAGAATACTTGTTCATAAGTATGAAAAAAATATTATTAATATCAAATTATTATATCATTTCATCCGACAGAACAATATTTTATCGAGCTTTGTTCATATTTTTATGTGTTCCTATATGTTTTTTACAACCTATTCAAAATAAAAATGCCTGATATGGAAACAGCTTTGATGCATGACAACAAAACTATCTTGAACGGTAACAAAGTTTTCAAGCCTGAGATTCGTAAACGGCTGGAATCTGCGGTACTGGAAGTGTTTTCAGACTCGGATTTTCACAAGGCAAATATCCGGGATGTTGCCAAAAAAGCGGGGGTAAGCTTCAGCACCATCTATGGCTACTACGGGTCCAAGGAAGGCTTGGTGTTTGCCTTTGTGAACGAATGGCTGGGAAAGCTTACCGAGCGGATCAGCGACCATCTTCAGGGGCTTGAGGATCTGAAGGAAAAACTCAGAAAAGTCTTCTGGTTACAATTGGATTATTATGAAAAAAATCAGGGACTCGGCAAAATATTATTTATGACTATGCCCATGAAAACATGGATGGCGGACAAAACTTTTCAGCAGAAAAAGATGATCAATCTATTTCTGGAAGTGCTGCGTCAGGGACAGAGAGAAGGCATTCTGAATCCTGATGTCAGGGCAGGAATATTGCTGGATTTTATGCTGGGATTTGTTCAGCGGTCTTTTTTTATGTGGGTATCGCGCGGACAGAAAGAAAGCCTGAGCGCACAGGCAAATCAATTATTTGAAATGGTATGGCGGGGAATTTCCAATTCTTAAAATCGGAAAAACCTGCTTTTTTATTTTTTATCGAAAGGATATTTATGTTCTGGACAGGTCTGACGCCTGACGAGGCTCGGAAAGCTACAGCAAATAAAGATAAATCCAAGCGGGATAAGCGATGTACCCTGAAGGACGCGGTGCATCATTTTATCAAAGACCGCGATAATGTTGCCATCGGCGGTTTTGTCAATATCCGACAACCCATTGCGATCTGCCACGAAATGATCCGGCACGGATTCAAAGACCTGACGATCTCGTTTCAATCCGGCGGCATGGCAATGGATTATTTG
>CAZMDM010000440.1:0-1953 GCA_964564775.1 uncultured Desulfonema sp.
TCTGAGAACTTTGGTTCACGAAATTGCATCTGCCAGTGAGCGGCTCTCCAAATCATCCCTGTCTTTGGCATCGGTATCCGCGCAGATGGCAGCATTGGCGGAAGAAAGCAGCAGCCAGACCACTGCTGCCGCATCTGTAACGGATCAGGTAACATCCGGCGTGGCAATGGTAGCCGCATCTGCCGAGCAATCCGGCGCGTCCGTATCCAACATTGCCGCTATGACCGAAGAAATGTCCTCAACATTTGCCAATATGGTTGAATTTACATCAAAAACATCGGAGAATGTCAGAAATATTGCGAATTCCGCGGGTGAAATATCCTCTGGCATCCAAACCGTGTCTTCGGCTGCCGAAGAAATGACCGCGTCTTTGAACGAAGTGGCAAAAAATACCGCAAATGCCAATATGATTTCTCAGAATGCCAGCCGGAGAGCCGCAGATGCGAATGCCAAAATGGAAGCTCTGTTTCAGGCATCCAAGCAGATCGGCAAAATTATCGGTGTGATCAAAGATATTGCGGATCAGACCAATATGCTTGCTCTGAATGCGACCATCGAGGCTGCTGGCGCAGGACAGGCAGGCAGAGGATTTGCCGTAGTTGCCGGAGAAGTTAAAGAACTTGCCAAACAATCGGCGGATGCAACCGATGAAATTTCAGAACAGATCGGGCAGATTCAGTCCGCCACACTCGAAGCGGTCGGAGCAATCACAGAAATCAGTAAAACCATTGTTGAAATTGCAACAATCAATGAGTCCATCGCGGCATCTGTCGAAGAGCAGAGCGCGACTGCTGCCGAAATTTCCCGATCTATCGCGATCAACGCGGTCAGTGTCAGAAATATTGCTCAAAAAACATCGGAATCATCAAGATTGGTGGAAGAAATCGCAGGTTCGACCAAAGAAACATCTGCTGCGGCATCGGAAGTTTCCATGCACGTAGAAGAGCTTGCCAAAGGTATCCGGGAAGTGGCAAAATCCGCTGCGGAAGCTTCCCAGGGCGTCAGAGATATTTCCGAAAATATCAGAACCATTACAGTTGCTTCCAATGAAACCGCCAAAGCCTCTTCCCGTGTCAGCATGTCTTCGGAAGAGCTTTCTCGGATGGCAGAGGTGATGTCGGAACTTGTAAAACGATTCAGGCTCTGAAGTATTGACTGTCGAACCTGAAAATAAATTTCATAACAAGCTTCTATCATATAGCAATATATCATTCCTACAGAACTCAGTTATGTTCCGCAGGAATGATATTGATTTATCTCAAAATGCTACAGTTCGATTTTGGTCCCTAACAGTTTCAGAAATTGAGCAAGCCAATCGGGATGAGCGGGCCATGCCGGAGCCGTAACCAGATTTCCATCCGTATATGCCTTATCCACCGGAATATCCACATATTTGCCGCCAGCACGACTTATATCCGGTCCCACCGCCGGATAAGCAGAACAGGATTTGCCCTGAATAACTCCGGCTGCCGCCAGCACCTGAGCGCCGTGGCAAATAGCTGCAATAGGTTTGTTTGTCTGCGAAAAATGTCTCACGATATTCAGAACTGTCTCATTCAGGCGGATATATTCTGGCGCACGTCCTCCGGGTATAACCAGCGCATCATAGTCTTCTGCCTTGATATCTGCAAAAGCCGCATTCAGCGTAAAGTTATGACCGGGCTTTTCGCTGTAGGTCTGATCTCCCTCGAAATCATGTACGGCAGTCCGAACTCTGTCTCCTGCTTTTTTATCGGGACAGACCGCATGAACCGTATGCCCTACCATCAGAAGCGCTTGAAAAGGCACCATCACCTCATAGTCTTCCACATAATCGCCGACGAGCATCAGGATTTTTTTTGCACCCATAACAAATTCCTTTCAGTTGTCTGTGTTATACGAATCGGATGGCTGAGATATATTTTGTAAGCCCGAGTTTGTCAACTCCTTTTACATAATATTAAGGCTTAAAAA
>CAZMDM010000441.1:0-3031 GCA_964564775.1 uncultured Desulfonema sp.
ACCATTCCCCCAGAAATGAACGTTTCGTGCAATAATTATGGTCAGATGGTGGAATATGAGAAGGACGGTCCCTTAAGTAACAAAACGTTTTTTCAGAAACTGCCATACACTACGGATCATCACGATCCATGCAAATATCTGAGCAATACCAACTTGGTTGAGTATCGGAAAATACGGCAGGGGCCACGGCTCGCCTTGTTTGAAGCAGGCTCTTATTCCCCATAACAGCAGCCAGAACCAGATTGCCATGATGCCTTTGTCAAGATAGTCGCTTAAATTTGCCCCAAGGGGCCATCGGATATTTTTGCCTTTTGTAAGAAAAATCGCAGCAAAAACAGCAGGACATACTCCCCATGCGATAAATTCCCATGTTCCCGCGCCGCGTACCAGTTCCTTGATTGCCCATGCACCTTCTGCGGTCAGCAGAAATATCATCAGCCATAAGCTTCCCAGATGCCAGATGGTAAGCTGTGTGCTTCTGTTTTCTCTGTTCTGCCATAAAAAACGATACTGGGAAAAATATGCCGCAATCCATGCAATTGAGCCGATACGCACAAAAGGGTGAGAATCGGGATGATCTGCCGCACTGACAAGCGCGTAAATCGTCATACACGGAAGCAGTAGCCATTGCGGATAAGAGATGGCTTTCCACTGCAATATCCGGGAAAATTCTCCCATGCACAGACTGCTTAAGCTGATCAACAAAAGCATTGCCTGTGCCTGATACGAATGCGGAACATGTTTGTCAATTTCAGCAAATCCTGCTCCGAACCACCACAGCAAGCCCCAGATCATCATGGGTATCGGAAAAATCATCTCCCATTCGCGGAGCTTGTCTTTATGACGATCCGAATAAAAACTCGAAAATAATGCGGCGAATGCGATAATCAGGCATCCCAAGTAAAATCCGTTGAATATCGGAATGTTTCTGTCCGAAGCGTGGGAAATATTCAGAAATGCGAGGGAAGCTCCGATTTGCAGCAAAATTCCGAAACATCGGGCAAGGCATCTGTCCTGACGCACGCCGATCCAGACCATTGCCGCGCCTTCCAATGCCCATGCCGCAGCAGTCCAGCGACCATCCAATGCCAGAGGAATGGCAAGGCTTCCGAACACTACGCCCAATGCCAGAAAGGTTTCGATCAGCATCCGCAAGCCTTCGATCTGTCTGCGCCACAAAAAGCCCGCCAGTCCGATATAGAATGCACTGAGCGATAATGCGCTGATTGCCAGTCCGTATTCATATTTCTTTACCAATGCTCCCTGAAGCGCAAATGCGATAATCGGAACCCCGAAAACCAGAGAGCCATCTATAAATCCTTTGAGTTTCGGAGGCTGACGATGCGCGAAAAGAACCGATACGGCAACATAAATCAGGAAAAAAAAGATCAGAAAGGGTTCTGTGCTGTAAAAATATGCGGGCTGATAATAGCGGCTTCCCCAAATCGTTCCGATGGCAAAGGTAAAAAAAGCGCCGACCAGATTCAACGGGCGCCACGATTTGAACCATGCAATGCCTAAAATTCCCGAATTCAACATCGCGTAGTATGAAAACAGCATAATATGGCTTCCGCCGCCTTCGGAGGTCAGTATCGGCGCAAGAAATCCTCCGGCAGCACCGAATGCCGCAAGTCCCTGAGCATCCTGAAGCACCGCCAAAATCCCCGACAGCACGACCAAGCCTGCCATCAGAAAAAATGCCAGTCCCATAGGAATCAGGTGATAAAGCTTTGATGCGGCAAACAAATCCAGATACAGAATGCCGACCGCACCGCCCTGCAGAATCAGAGCATATCCTTTTTTATGCTCCCGAAGACGCCATCCGATGATCAGCATGACAATTCCGCCGATAGCGACTGCCGCAAGGCGCAGTTCAATCGGAAACATCTGATGCTCTGCCGCATACTTCAGCAGAAAGCCCACGCCGAAAAACAGAATCACCATGCCGATCCGCACCACCGGATTGCCCCGGGTAAAAAAATCTCTGATATGTCCGAAGATGTTTTTTTCATCGGAAACAGTATCCTGCGGGCGGAATGGCGATGACAGATGCGGGAGAATCGGAGACTGAGAATCGGGCTGAACAAGTACAGACCTGAGCATTTCCGGCTGAGAAGATCGGCTTTCCGATGTCCGGGTATTGTCAACCGCAATTCTGAGCTGCGGCTTTTCTGCTTTTTCCGGCTGCGGAGACACGGTTTTGGCTTCGACAAGCGCATTGACGCGGTTTTCCAGCGCGTCTATCCGCCGCCTGAGAGTTGCCATTTTGACTGCCAGCACAACGTGAACCAGCAGCAGGACGATAAAGATGAGTCCGATGAAAAAGAAAAGAACTTCCATATCTTAGGTCTGCTTGGCGTTCAGCATTTCCTGAGCTTTTTTATGTCCCAGAGATGCCGCTTCTTTCAGATCGTTTTCCGCTTCCGAATGATTGCCCACTTTGCTGTGAACAAGGCTTCGGACATAATAGGCATTGGCATTGTCAGGCTTGAGTTCGATGGCAATCGAAAATTCTTCCAAAGCTTTATGATATTCGCCGCTGGTATAATGCTGTTTGCCTTTATCCAAATGCTCAAAGGCAATATTTTTATGCGAATTGCCCATAACAAAGCTTTCGAAATTATAGCCGCAGTGCTTGCAGACTTTTGCTTTGGGCAGAACTTTTTCAGCACACTGGGGACAGGTTTTCATACTTTCAACCATGTCCATATCTGTTTTTTCCCTGATCTTTTTATCCACCGTAACGATATATTTGTCCATAATCCGCTTCATAAACAAGGCAAACGGCTTTTCATCGATATCGTAGATCGCAATCTGATGGTTGATTTCCTGCTCCACGATCTGCTTGTTTTCTTTGACATCCGGCAGAATCAGGGAAAAATCTGCCAGAAGTTCGATAATCTGCCCGTATTTATCCAACTGAAGGTTCTGAATCGCGGCAGACGCGCCTACTTCGTTTTTGATATTTTCGATTTTGAAATAATCCATCGCATTTTTAATCAGGGTTCGTGTGCCGTCCCGGATCGTTTTT
>CAZMDM010000442.1:0-8665 GCA_964564775.1 uncultured Desulfonema sp.
ATGCTGTTCCAAAGCTTTGCGATAAATTTTCAGTCCGTCCGTGCCTGCCGGAAGCTGCACCCACAGCAAGGATCCGCCTTTGGGAACCGCCAGCCGAGTATCTTGGGGAAAATATTTCTGAATTGCCATTGCAGTACGAAATACCTGATTTCTGATCGCCTGACGCAGGCTTCGCAGATGCCGCTCGAACGCGCCTTCGGATAAAAAATGAGAAATAACATGCTGATCCAAAGATGACGTGGCAACCGTAGTGGATGCTTTGAGCCGGAGAATTTTTTCTTTGAACCGCTTTCCCGGAATCACCCACCCGATCCGAAATCCTGCTGCCAATGTTTTTGAAAATGACGAGCAGGTAATCACCCAGTCGTTTTTATCAAATGACTTGAGCAATGAGGGGCGATGATTGCCGTCATAAAAAATTTCGCCGTAAATATCGTCTTCGATCACCGGAACCTGATAATGATCCGCAAGCCAAGCCAATTTCTGTTTGCGCTCATCGGGCATCAGCGATCCGATAGGATTCTGGAAACAGGGCATAAACAGACAGGCTTTGATCGTGGTATGCCGCAGCACCTTTTCCAATTCATCCACATCTACGCCACAGCAGGGTTCTGTGGGAATTTCCGCGACCAAAATTCCCATTTCCTTGAGATACTGAAGCAGACCAAAATGTGTCGGCGTTTCAATGGCAATGGTTTCTCCGGGTTTTACGGTTGCCTGAATTGCCAAGGTTACGGCTTCCATACATCCGTTGGTAATCACGATATCATTCGAAGACAGAGGAATACCGAAAGTCTTTACAGCGATCTGCCGCCTGAGTTCGGGATTTCCTTCGGTCAGGGGATAATGGATCAGGTGTTTCATTTCTTTGACAGAAATACTTTTCACGATTCGCGACATCCGCTTCAGCGGCATCAGTTCCGGCGCGATGGAGGATGATCCCAGCGGAAGCATTTTCGGATCATTGATTGCCGCGATCACGGCATTGACCATAGACGCCAACTCTACCTTTCTCGGCACAGATACGGGTTTTTCAAAAAACGGAGCCTGAAGACGGGAAAGTGGAACAGGGCTGACATAATATCCCGATTTGGGACGGACTTCGATCAATCCCATACTTTCCAATTCCATATATGCCTGATATACGGTTGAAATACTCAGACTGAGTTTCCGGTGAAGATGCCGGATCGAAGGAAGCTTTTCTCCGGGATGATAACTGCCATTATGGATTTTATTTTCGATTTCTCCGGCAAGATGCTTGTAAAGAAATTCCTGTCTGGGTTCGTGCATGTTGATCCTCCTATTCTGCGGATTTTATCATGCCCGAAGATGATGTCAATCGGAAAGCCCGTAATATAAAATCTGAAAATGAATCGCGCGCATATTTTCAGATTCGAAAAAATACATCTGAAGTGAAACATATTGATTGACATCAGAGCCTCATGGTGCTATATAAATAGAATAATGTGTCGGGGCGTAGCGCAGCCTGGTAGCGCACTTGAATGGGGTTCAAGGGGTCGGAGGTTCAAATCCTCTCGCCCCGACCATACACAAATCCGAAAAACAATAGCGGCTTGATCCTTACCAGATTGAGCCGTTTTTTTATGCTTCGTTGATGCTGATTTCTTTTGCCACAGACACAATCCCATCGGCATCCAATCCGTATTTTGCCCGAAGAAGTTTCTGTGAGCCGTGTTCGACAAACACGTCGGCAATTCCGATGCGCCGGAGAACAAAATTGCCGACACCGTGATCGGTCAGGCATTCCGCAATGGCGCTGCCGAATCCGCCGTTCAGCACGTTTTCCTCGACCGTAATGATTCGGGGAATTTTTTGAGCAAGAGATACGATCAGTTCGCTATCCAAGGGCTTGACAAATCTGGCATTGACCACTGTGGCAAAAATATTTTCTTTTTCCAATATTTCTGATGCCTTGAGCGATTCCTGCACCGAACTTCCGATGGCGATAATCAGCAGATCATCTCCTCGCGTCAGAACTTCGCTTTTCCCGATAGGACATGGTATCGGAGGCGTTTCAATGGGAACACCGACACCGCATCCTCTGGGATAGCGGAATGATATTGGTCCGTTATAAGCAATTGCAGTTGCGATCATCCGACAGAGTTCGTTCTCATCTTTGGGCGCCATAATCACCATATTGGGCAGGTTTCTCAGATATGACAAGTCGAACAACCCGTGATGGGTCGAGCCGTCTTCTCCCACAATACCGCCCCGATCCAATGCAAATACCACCGGAAGATTCTCGATGCACACATCATGCAGAATCTGGTCGTACGCGCGCTGCAAAAATGTGGAATAAATTGCCACAACCGGCTTGAATCCTTCGGTTGCCATACCCGCAGCAAAGGTAACTCCGTGCGGCTCGGCAATGCCCACATCAAAAAAACGGTCAGGATAAGCTTCGGCAAATTTCATCAGCCCCGTGCCTTCGGGCATCGCCGCAGTAACCGCAATAATTTTGGGATTGTCTTTTGCCATATCGAGCAGGGTATTTCCGAAAACACTCGTGTATGTCGGCGCTGTGGTATTTTTTGCAATACAAGTCCCTGTTTCAATTTCAAAAGATCCTACCCCGTGAAAATGCACCGGATTGTTTTCTGCCGGAGAATAACCTTTGCCTTTGACCGTAGTTACATGCAGCAGCACCGGATATCTCAGGGATTTGATATTGGATAGAATATCAATCAGATGATTCAGACGATGCCCATTGATCGGACCGAAATAGGTGAAGTTGAAGGCTTCGAATAGCATTCCGGGGGTTACAAAGGTTTTGAAGGATTCTTCGGAACGTTTGGCAAGCTTATAGATATCATCGCCGATACCGGGTAAAGATTTGAGAAATTCTCCCAACTCTTTTCTGAAAGATTGCAGATATTTTGCAGAAAATGCCCGGCTTAAAAATGACGACAACGCGCCCACATTCGGCGAAATGGACATGTCATTGTCATTGAGAATCACAATCAGGTCTTTGTCTTTGTGATCACCCGCCTGATTCAGTCCTTCATACGCCAATCCGGCAGTCATGGACCCGTCGCCGATCACCGCAATCACTTTGGATCGCTCTTTTTTCAACTGCTTGGCACACGCGATACCGAGTCCTGCGGAAATCGAAGTGCTGCTGTGTCCGGTGGTGAACGCATCATAAGGACTTTCGCTCATGCGGGTAAAGCCGGAAATGCCTCCGTGCTGGCGAAGTGTGTGAAATTGTTCGCGTCTTCCGGTCAGGAGTTTATGGGTATAAGACTGATGTCCCACATCCCAGATAATCTTGTCTTTGGGAGCATCAAACACATAGTGAATCGCAATCGTAAGCTCCACAACACCGAGACTCGGTGCAAGATGTCCGCCGGTTTCGGAGACCACGTTGATGATTTCGGAACGTATTTCCGATGCCAATGTCGGAAGCGCGGATCGGGGAAGACGCTTCAGATCCGCAGGCGAATGGATATTATCAAGCAAGCCCAATGTAAAACTGACTCCGTAGATTGAATTTTTTTATTTCAATGTTGAATATTCTTTAAGCTCTATGCTATGGTTTTGCAAGCCCAAATTTCGGAAACACACATTTCCCTTGACAAAATACCGTTTTTCCATAGTATAATGACAGTAATATTGTCATAATCTCAAAGCCCCGAAATAAATGTCAGGGCTAGAAGCAAAAGCAGGCTGAAGCCAGCTAATACCAACCTGTTTCAGCGGGCTTGAGCTTCTATCCGGGCGATTTATCGCTTGGTGATGATTCAGACGACTTTCCTTGAAACTTAACCTTCATCAGGAGGCTTATCATGTCTTTCTTAAAAAAGTTGTTCGGCTTTGGCAAAAAATCCGAGAAAAAAACTGCTGCTGTGCATTCTCATACATCTCCCCAAAACGGAAATCTCATGCTCGCGCTGGAAGAGCGGTATCTGTATGATGCTGCCGGAATCGCGTCCGCATTTGTCGGTCTTGCAACAAAACCCCATACGGATGCGGTTGATCATCATGTGGACAGCGATCACAGTGCGGCTGCTGAAAAATCTCTGGCAGATGTTTTCAAAGACGCGGTTCCTCCTGCTGCTCATGTACAGAAAGCTTCCGAAATCGTGTTTATTGATCCGTCAGTTACGGATTATCAGAAGATCATCGAAAGCATTCCTGCAAAAGATCGGGTAATTATTCTCGATCCGAATAAAGACGGCGTTCAGCAGATCAGCGAAGTGCTGGCTCAGCAGACCGATGTGAAAGCCATTCATATCGTGTCTCACGGGTCAGACGCGAGTCTGACATTGGGCAATACCCAGTTGAGCAAAGATACGATTGAAAACTACGCGCCCATGCTGACCGGATGGAAAGACAGCTTACAGCAAGGCGCGGATATTCTGATTTACGGCTGTAACGTTGCCAAAGATGCGGATGGCAAGGCATTTACGGATCGCATTTCTCAGTTGACCGGCGCGGATATCGCCGCGTCTGACAACGAAACCGGCGCGGCGGATAAAGGCGGCGACTGGGTTTTGGAATATCAGAGTAAAAACAGTTGGATTGATACGACAGTGCTGAGTCCGAAGGATTATGGGTATCGGTTGGCAACGATCATAGTTACGAATACGAATGATTCCGGAGCAGGAAGTTTGAGGCAGGCAATCACCAGCGCAGCATCAGGAGATATCATCCGATTTGATTCTTCATTAAATGGTTCAACAATCAAAATTACTTCTTCTGCAAATGATGATACAAATGTGTCTGGAGATTTTGATATTAACAAAAATCTGACCATTGAAGGCAAAGATGCTACGGGAAATCCTATCGCTATAACAATTGATGGGAATAAAGCCGTGTCAAGTTCAAGAGTTTTTCATATACTCAGCGGCACTGTTACTCTTGATGGACTTACAATTACAAATGGTCAGCAAGCGGGCGGTAGCGATGGTGGCGCTATTCGCGTGATGAATGGTACTACAAATATTATAAGTTGTACCATAACCGGCAACTCTTCGACAGATGGCGGAGGCGGAATTCGTGTTGATGCCGGGACAGTAAATATCTACGGCACTACAATTTCTTCGAATACGGCTACGAACAGCGGAGGAGGAATCAGAACAGGCGGCGGAACTGTTAATGTTTATAATAGTACGATTTATGGAAATACCGCCGGAGCCGGTTTGGGCGGAGGAATCGGAATGGGTGGAGGAACTGTAAATATTTACAGTACAATTGTTGCAGGAAGCGGAACAGGAAAAGATTTCAGTGGAACAATAAATAATCTTGATCACAGCTTATATGAAGATAAGGGGACGGCAACAATTACGACTGCCACCGCACCTCAGATCGGTTCCCCCAACTTGCTGGGGCTTGCCAACAATGGCGGAACCACTCAGACGCATGCATTGCAATCAACCAGTACACTTGCAATTAATAAAGGATCAACATCTTATACTTATCCTACAGGTATAACCGCTACTACGGATCAGCGCGGTGTCAATCGGCAATATGGTGATGGTGTTGATATCGGCGCGTATGAGAGTAAATTTTCCCCGAACTTAACGACAACAGCAGGTTCAGCATCTTATACCGAAAATGCCTCCCCAGTTACAATTGACAGTGCTATCGCTCTTGCAGATATTGACAGCACCAATCTGGCATCGGCAACCATCAGTATCACAAGCGGGTTTACAAGCGATGCAATATCTACGGACAAACTTTTTATTGATACGACTAGTTATACTTTTGCCACTATCAGTGCTGACTATAAGACGATTACATTCAGCGGTTCTTCATTATCGAATTATCAGGCAGCTATGAAAACTATAACCTTTCAAAATACAGGGGATAATCCTACCAGTGCTATGAGGACAGTTACTTTTGCTGTTACAGATAGCAATGGGAATACTGCTTCTGCAACAAGAGATATTTCTGTTACTCCGCTCAACGATCCCCCAGTAGCCAGCACATATTCCATCTCAACAAGTAAAGATACGCCAAAAACTTTTAACCTCATTACGGATGTTAATCATCCTTCGGGAAAAGATATTGACGGGGATACAGTAAGTGTCAGTAGTATTACGGATAAGGCTGCGCCTTTACATGGCGTTCTTACTCCCAATGGCGGAGGAAGTTATACTTATACTCCTAATTCGGGGGATTATAGCGGAGATACGTTTACTTACACCCTTTCCGATGGAAAGGGCGGAACTGCCACAGGAGAAATTACGATTACCATCGGCACAAATGCACCTACACCTGTGCAGGATTCGGTAATTACCGGAATAAATGCTGCGATACAGTTTAACGTTCTGAACAATGACACCGATCCTGATAATGATCCTCTGACAATCAGTGCGTTTGAGGGGACGACTAAAATTACGAGTCCGGTAAGCGGCAACACTGTAACTACCACTAAGGGGGGTACGGTTACATTTTTAGATGGTACAAATAAATCAACGTCTGTGCCGAATTTCCAATATCTGCCACCTACGAGTTATGCCGGACCTGACAGTTTTACCTATACTGTCAGGGATACTTCAGGTTTAGAGACATATACAACCGTCAATATCACTGTCGGCAACACCGCTCCGACTGCCAGAGATGATGGATTTTCCGTAATCAAAAACAAATCGGCTGTATTGAATGTTCTCACCAATGACAGCGATCCCGATGTAGGAGATGCCCTGACGCCTCATCTTGTATCGGGACCTTCCGCCGGAACACTTACATATAATGCCAACGGAACTTATACCTATACGCCTGCATCAGGCTACACCGGATCAGACAGTTTTGTGTATTATGTTACGGATAAACTCGGAGCGCAGTCCGGCAATGCCACAGTTTCCATCACGGTTGACGAGGAAGTCGTTGCCGAACCCGATAAATATTCGACCAATGAAAATACTTCTCTGACAATCACTTATGCTCAGTTAAGCAGCAACGATTATAACCCGAAAAATTTTCCATTAGCCTATTATATCAAACCTTTGCAATCTCCGGTACATGGTACGCTGACCAATGATCCATCGAATGGCAAGGTGGTTTATCAGCCTGACACAAATGTTGCCGGTGTAACGGATTCGTTTCAATATACGATTGTTGCTTCAAACGGCAGCTTTTCGACATCAACGGTTACGATTACAGTTGTCCCGAAAGCAGATACGCCGAATCTCAGTGTCCCAACAAGCCTGACATTCAATGAAGATCAGACATTGGCTTTGTCATCAATTTCAGCATCATTGGCAGATCCGAGCGGAGAAATACTGAGTGTAAAAATTTCCGGTATGCCGTCAGGGGCTACGTTGTCTCAGGGCGTCAAAAACAGCGATGGTTCATGGACATTGATGTCTGATCAATTGGCGACTCTGAAACTGACTCCGCCGTCAAATTATTCAGGCAATTTTACGCTGACGGTAGATGCCATCGCTACCGAAACTATCAACGGAGATACTGCGGCAACAAGTAAAACTATTGCCTGCACGGTAACGCCGGTTGCGGACGCGCCGGTGTGGAACATAACGAATAATCTGTATGTCGGAGATAACAGCCAGCCGATAACTCTGCATATCGAATCACCGCAACTGACCGACACGGATGGTTCCGAATATCTGACAAATATTACGATTTCCGATGTGCCTTCGTGGATCAGCCTCAATGTCGGCACAAAAAACAGCGACGGTACTTGGACGATTTCACCGAGCCAACTCAGCGGCGGGCTTATTCTGACTCCGACAGGTGATGTGGGAGGAAGTTTTTTTCTAAGCATGAGAGTCGGCTCGGTCGAGCAGGCGAACAACAGCACAGCTTATACGGAACAATTTCTCGATATTACTGTTCTGCCTCCCGAAGCAACATTCGAAGTTCTCAATGTATCCGGCAATGAGGATACGGCAATTCCGCTTTCGATCAAAGCTTCGATCAGCGATCAGACTTTGGTATTGACCGATGTTTCGATTATCGGTGTTCCGAGTAATGCAACATTGTCGAATACACTTAGATTACAGGATGGTACATGGCTTGTTGCCAACGAGCATCTTGCGACTCTGACCATTACTCCCCCGACAAACAGCGGAGATGATCTTCACCTGACCGCAAAAGTCAGCGTTATGGATGAGCAGGGCAATACGGTAACTTCGGAAAGAACCTTTACTGTGGATGTGGTTCCGAAAGCAGATATGCCAAATCTGACAGTGTATTCGCCGATCTACGGAGCAGATACCGCGCCGGTACCGCTGATTATCACCTCATCTCTGACCGATACGGATGGCTCTGAAAAATTGAGCGTGAAGATATCCGATGTGCCTAGCGGAGTAACGCTTTCTGCGGGACAGAATCTGGGATCGGGGGTTTGGCTGATTCAGCCAAGCGAACTGTCGGGGCTTACACTCACTGCGCCGACCGGATCGCCGACATTCACGCTGACAGTCAGAGCTTATGCGACTGAAACCGAAAACGGGGATCAGGTGTATGCTGAAAAAACGCTCGATGTGGTGTTCGGACCTGTGGCGGCGAACGATACGGTCAAAACCGATCTGAACACTGCGGTAACATTCAACCCGCTTGATAATGACAAAGGATATCAGATCACGCTGTTGAATTACGCTACCCCGGCGCACGGAACATTGGTCAAGAATACTGACGGAACTCTGACCTATACGCCTGCAACGGATTATAAGGGAAC
>CAZMDM010000443.1:0-9263 GCA_964564775.1 uncultured Desulfonema sp.
TTTGGGAACAGCCTTTTCTCCTTCTTCTGCCATGCGGGCATAAGATTGCTTAAACGCGGTTATGGCAAATTCCAATTCCGAATGAGGAAGATGAATCAGCATATCCTCGCCGTTTACAGTTTCAATATGCGGAAAAACTTCATATCCTCGGATCAGTTTTTTTTGGGGCAAATCCACCCATGCATGAAGAGCAGCAGATTGATAGCTTGTCGCAAGCAGAATATCCGGCTGAAGTTCTGTCAATACTTTGACAGCCATAACAGGTCCGATACCGAATCCCTGATAATCAGGTAAAATTGCTCGCAGAATATAATATACAACGCTATGTATCTTGTCTTTATATCCAATGATTCCGAAATCATAGACCCCAACAGCAGCCAGATTTTTTTCTTTGTCTCTGAATATCATGATCTGCCGGTTGAAATTTTCTTGGGTACTTCTGAAGCATTTATGAATAAATACCTGCCACGAGGATTCGGGCATTTTGGGAAAAGCTGCGGATAATAATTTTTCAAGCTCTGTTTTGAATTGCTGCTGAATATCGGCAGACCATGCGAGTACCTGATTGGTGGTTATGACCCGAACATCCAGAGACTTGCCGTTTTCACTTTGAAATACGAAATCTTTGAGTATTTTTCGCGCATACATGATATCTTTCCTTACAGTTTGCCCGATAAGCGGGCGATTTGGGTATCGCTTTGAATAATCAGGAAAAGCAGCAATGTGAGCAGCAGATATCCCAAGCCGAAATATGGAATGCTCTGACTCATGTTGCCTGTCGCAATCAATCCGAACATCAGCGGTCCCAATGCCTGACCGATCCGCCCGGCCGCAGACATAATCCCTAACGCCTTTCCCTGTCCCACTTCCTGACTGATTCTGAGTCTCAAGGTATAAGCACTTCGGGATGCGGCAAAGCTGTTCGCAAGTCCGAGAATCAACACTGCTGTGAGAATAGCCCCCAATCCGCTATACAGATAAAAAACGATAAATGCCAGACTTCCCAACACACCGTTTGCCAGAATAAATATTTTTTTATTGGGAGAACCATCGGCATATCTGCTGATAATCGGTCCGAGATAAATCATCGAAAGACCGTTGATCATAAATACCCGCCCGATATCCGACTGAGACACTCCCAATTGATTCAGATATATCGGACTGAAATAATTGAGAAGACCAATGATAGCAATTTCTGCCGGAATGCTGCTGAGTAGGATCAGAGCAAATATGTTTCTATCGGAAAGAAATCGGAACACTTCGAATGTCGGTAAAGATTGCTGCCGGATATCGGAAGCGGTTTTCGGACTGCGGATATTTTTTCGTAAAATAATAAAGCTATAGAGAATAACCAATACCAAAATCATCGCGCTCACCAGAAATACGATGCGATATCCGAATCTGTCCGCCAGCATAGCCCCGGTAGCGCTGCCGCAGATGCTTCCGGCATATACTCCAGCCCACAGTTGAGCAAGTCCCTGTGTTTTATGGTGTTCATCCGTTACTGCAATGACAAACCCCTGTGATGCCATCAATCCCAATCCGTATCCGACTCCTACAATCCCCATCGATACTATGAATTGAAAAGAGCTTGCTGCCTTCCATGACCATCCGGACCCTATCGCCGAAAGCAGCAGACCGATCAGAAAAGGTTCATGCCATCCCCGCTTGTCCACCCATGCGCCTGCAACGATGATCGCAATGCCGGTACAAAATACCTTTACGGAAATCGGCAGACCCAGCATCATCTCCGCGGAAAGCTTCAGAAATGTCTGATTGCCGAGTTCTTTCATATATAATGGCAGGAAAGAAACCGTCAGCGCGCTGCCGAAGATGAAAAGAAATGACACCGGACGAATCACATCGAATCTGATTTTCCCGATATCTTTTGTTACAAATGATTTTTCAAACAAATTGAAAATCAGAATCAGCATCTCCACAAAGAACAGGAGGGATATGACCAGAACGGTTGCAGCGTCAAAAACAATTTCTTTCAATCTGCCGAACAATACCGCTTTTGAAATATTGGCAACAATTTTTCCACCATCGGGCTCCGACTCAGGCAGCGGATTTCCAGCTTTCTGAAATTGCAGAGAAATGCTGTAATTCTGATCTGATCCGAGTCTCTTCGTGGTTTTGGCATCTTCTGACAATGCTTTTTGAAAATCAATGTTGCCTTTATTTTTATACGCAGCATACAGATGCTTTCCCTCGAAATCGGTAATGATGATATTTTCCAATTCTGGTGCTGCAGCAACGATTTCTCCCAGAGATGCATCCATTTTGATAAGCTTATCCGTTCGGATTCCCTTATTCAGGAGATATTCGATATCACGCTTCAGCAAAGATGTCAGCAAACTTACTTTTTCTCGGCTGATTTGCAGGTAATAGTTTTTGAATGAATATGTGTTCCAGCCGGTAAATACGATCTGAGAAATTCCGACAACCAGAAACATGACTATGGAAATTCGGGTTTTCGGAAAGCTTTGTGCATCTGATCTGCTTAATATGCGGGAGAGAAAAAAGAACAGCAGCAAAGAACCGCATAGAATAATCCCTGCGATGATCTTGCAATTTTCAATCAGAACGGACATAAACAGCGCTTTGACCGGCGCATTGTCAAACGCGATCAGAATGCTTGCAATCTGCTCTTTTTTCAAGCTGATAATAGGCAGCAGAATAATGTATGAATTTTTATATCTGAGATAAGAATGCCTGGTCTTTGCATAAGTGATCATCCGAGTGTTTGTCAGATGATTATCCGTGCTGTAAAGAATCATCCCTTCCGAGACAACAGAAACCGATATCCCGTCCGATAGCGTATTTTTATGGATGGTTCCGGCAACTGTACTTTTTATAAGATTCTCTTTGGTTTCTTCCAGCAATTCGTTCATTCCGATGAAATTCTGAATCGTCTTTCCGAAATTGATGGATTTTTCGAGTTTTCTCTGCAAATCCTTTCCGATGGTGCTGTATTTGGAAACAAACGATTCCACATATAATTTTTCCAGAGCGGATAAACTCAGCATTGCATTGAAGCCGAGAGCGCATATAAGCAGACCCAGTGCGCTGATGATAAGCTTTATTTTTATTGAATGTCCTGTTTTTTCATGTGTGTTCATTGCGGTTATATCTCTCTGATAATATTAATCCGAGTAAACGGTGATAAAAACGACTGAATCATTGCCCGGTAATTCATTTTGAATTTTAATACTTCTCCGACTTTTACCGGGATAGCGCAATCCGATACATCGACAATTGTATAATCGGAATTTGCACTGATAATCCGAATACCTTCATCTTCGGGTTGCAACCCATCGGGATCGGTATCCGCAATTCCGAAATTCAGAATCGCACGTTTCCGAATACCTCTGTTTATCAAACAGGGACGTCTGCCCAAGGCGTCTGTGCCGATATTGCCTGTCGGATAGGACGGTTTTTCTTTCACCTCGAGAACGGTTCCTTTCAGAATCAGAACATCATCGTATAGTTTTTCATGCTTTCTGTTAATTGTGGGAATATTTCCCAGCATAAAGGCTTCGCCGATACGGATTTGATTGATCTTTGAAGGAAGTTCATGCTTTTCTATCCAATCCAGCATAACAGAGCCTCCGACAGAAACTGTTTGGACCGGATGACCAAATCGTTTTTCGATATCCTCTGTCAATTCCTGAAGTATCAAAATATTTTCCGCATCCGGCAGCACCGCACTGCAGCATCCCATATTGGCACCTAATCCCAGAAATCGGATATAAGGGGATTTCATATCGAGTATCTGTGAGACAGTAGCAATCACATCATCCGGCATCACTCCTTCCCTGAGATCACCGTTATCCACCATCAGAATAATTTCATGCTCTGTACGATTTCGGTCTGAAAAATGAGCCAAAGTCTGAATCGTAATGATCTCGGAATTCAAACTTGCTTTGAAATATCGGACAACATCCTCAGCATGATCGGCTGATGGCAAAGCCGTCATTATCGGTCTGCTTTTCAGATACGAGGACACCCGGATAGCATCCGTTATTCTGGATATACCGAGAGTTTTTATATCAGCTTTCTGAAATACTTCGATAATAGGTAAATATGCAAAGCAGCATTTGACAACCCCAATAACATCAAGCCCTTTTTCAGCACATAAATTTCTCACATAGTGAATATTGTGCTTTAACTTTTTTATATCAACAAATAATTGAGACATAAATGTACCCGTCCCTACGGGACTTTTATTGCCATGATAGGATATTTTATTGATTCCGAGTCCCGTTTTAACATCAGCGTAAAATGCTTTGATTCGGATAAATTTATTTCAATGCCCATATATCCCGGAGCATTATACGAAATGCCATAAAATTGCAATCGAAATCAGTGCGTCATTCTTTGGGAATAAGAGATTTGATGAAGTGATATCAGACTTTTATAAAGAATATAAAGGGGGTTTTCGGTATCAGAAGGTGTCTGAAATAGAAACGAATCTTATTGGCGAAGATAGATAGTCTTTTTTCTGATCGCCTCCGCAGCCGCTTTTTCAGCTTCTATTCTTGCTTTTTCAGCTTCCGCAGCCGCTTTTTCAGCTTCCTGATTTTCCTGTTCTGCACGCCGCTTCTTTTCCTGAGCTTCAGCCTCCTGTTCCTGATTTTTTTGATTCAGCCATTGCTCATATTCTTTTGTCCGCTCTTCATCTTCTTTGGCATCATACTGAACTTCATCTGATTTTTTTACATTATCGACTTCTTCCGGCGGAGTGGTGCTGAAATGCCTGACACCTTTCTCATCCGTCCACGAATAGATTTCCGCCAAAGACGCAGTTGCCCAACAGACTATTACGATTAGAATCATAAATGACTTACCCATATCTTTCGGCTCTCTGGTAATTTATGGAGTAGTAAAAATCTGATAAACAGTATATTCTGTTTTGAATTGTTTTTCAAGAAATAAGCGTTTGTTTTATCTGCTTTTCAGAAAGCAGCTTAGATTTTGCTTCAGATTCAGACGCTGTCAGTATCGCGTTTTTTTATCGTTCTACTTTCTCTTGTTTTACATCCCGCTTGTGTGTTAGAAAACAATAACGCATAAAATTTCATTCGAATCGCTTATGCGTCGTTCCGATGGGACGAATATCGGTTCTTAACACTTAACATCTGACACATAATACACAACACAATGAACTCTGATTCTCTTCATCAACTGCTGACATCCGTAGCATCGGGAAAAACTTCCGTAACGGAAGCATCCGGGATTATCGCCCGACTGCCCTTCGAAGATATTGACTATGCCCGCATAGATCATCACCGTTCACTTCGGAAAGGCTTTCCCGAAGTCATTTTCGGACAGGGCAAAACCTCTGAGCAGATTATCGGCATCATGGAAAAAATGTGCGTCGCCGAAAAAGTAGTAATGGTAACACGGATAGACGCGGAGAAAGCACAATCGGTCTTGGCAAAAATTCCCGATGCCCGATATCATCCTGACGCCCGAATGCTGATTCATATCAAAGGTGAAATTCCGAAACAGGGGCGCGGCAAAATTCTGATTTTATCTGCCGGAACTTCGGATATTCCAGTGGCAAGAGAGGCGCATCTGACCGCAGAAGCCATGGGAAACGAAGTCAAAAGCATATTTGATGTCGGTGTTGCAGGCATTCATCGCCTGTTTCACTATCGCAGACAGATCGAAGATGCTTCCGTGCTGATCGTGGTGGCAGGCATGGAAGGCGCATTGCCCAGCGTGGTTGCCGGAATGGTCAGCCGTCCGGTGATTGCGGTTCCGACCAGCATCGGCTACGGCGTTAGTTTCGGCGGACTGACCGCATTGTTTGCCATGCTCAACAGTTGCAGTTCCAATGTGGCAGTGGTCAACATCGATAATGGGTTCGGAGCAGGCTATATTGCCGCGATGATTAACCGAGTCTGACACGGTTACGGAGAATGATGATGGAAATCAGGCGATTGATTGATTGGTTTATTCCCGACAGCATCCGAACCGATTCGGAAAATTACCCCAAAGCAGCGCGAATGCTGATGTTTATTTCTGCTTCTCCGTTATTTTATATTCCCAACATTATCAAATGGTACAAATTGGGAATTTCGGAGCTAGCAATCAGCATGTCTGCGGTTATGGGGTTCAGCCTGATCGCACCTTTTGTACTGCGATATACGGCATCATTGTCCCTGACGGGAAATACCCTTCTGGTTCCTCTGGGCTTTCATTTTATACTGATCCCGTATCTTACCGGCGGTTTTTTTTCGAGCGCGTTCACGTGGAATATCATTATTCCGATCTTTGCAGCCATACTTGTCGGTCCCTGCAATTTGGTCATCTGGACAGCATTGATGCTGGCAGAGTTTATCGTATTTTTTATGCTCGAATCCTCAGGATATGTTTTTCCCCGATACAGCTTTAGCGGCGAGCAATTGCTGAATATTCAGATGGCAAATCTTGTAGGACCTCTGCTGTCCATGTCGTTAACTTCCTTTTTTTTCGACAGAGGTATCCGGCATTCGTTTTCAGCATTGAAAGATTCGATGGAAATTCAGCAGCAAACCCTGAAAGATTTGGATGATTCGAAAAGCAGAATGACAAATCTGATCCGAATGCTGGAAAAAAGCGTAGATATCATTCAGAAAGAAACCGAAGAATTGGCAAACACCGCTCTCAGCGACATGAATGATATTTTGAAAAAAAATGCGGAAAAAGCCGATCACGGGTTTCAACTGATATGGCAATCGGAACAGTTTGCTAATCAGGCAGATCAATCTGTCAAAAGCCTGAAATCCGCGATGCAGACCATGCTGAAAACGAGTGAAGACACATCGGCAGTCATCAAAACCATAGATGAAATCGCATTTCAAACCAATCTTTTGGCACTTAACGCGGCGGTGGAAGCTGCCAGAGCAGGCAGCGCGGGAGCCGGATTTTCAGTGGTGGCGGATGAGGTCAGAAATCTGGCAATCCGGTCTGCTTCGGCAGCACAGAATACCGCGCGGCTTATTTCCGATAACCTGATCCGAATCAGAGAAGGAGTGGCATCTGCCGCAGATACGGATCGCCTTTTTTCGGGCGTTGCCGACAATCTGGCAGAGCTTGTGGGAGTGATGTCGGAGATATCTGCCGCGTTGTCGGATCAGACAAAAGTGATTGCAGGCGTGCAGAACAAAGTCCGGCAGATCGATGAGCGTCTTCGGGAAAATCTGGGAATTGCGGGAACAGTGAAAATGCAAAGTGAAAAGTGAAAAAATAATTATGCTTAAGCCTGCTTAAGCTGGCTTAGCTGATAGCCGGGTGATTTATCGCTCGGTCTGATCGGAAAGGAGATAATAATGAAAAAATTTGCTGTATTGGCTATTTTTATCTTATTGTATTCTACGGCTGACAGCCTTGGTGCCGAGATTACGCCCAGTGATGCGTTTGCAGCAGCAGACCTTGCAGAACGAAATCTGGACAGACTGCTGGATGCCAAAGGGATCAAAGAGGTGAGACTGCTGAAAAAAATCGAAAGCGGACTCAATCCCATGCACCCGTATCAGGTGATTGTGGCAAGCGTTGAAACCCTGATTGCACTGCAAACAAAAGAAAAACTGCGTCCCATGCCGAGAATCGTTTCCTCTCCGATGAGCTATGTGCCGGAGGATGTCCGAAATTTGGGATATATGCTGGTTCATGAAATTCAAAGGATTTCAAATATTTGGGGAATCAAAACTTATCCCAACGACATACGGAAGTTTCAGGACAAAATTCCCACGAATGTATTCGGAAAACATCTAGATGTGTTTATCAAGCTGAGATTATTGGCAGATATGGAAGAAATTTCGCCGAATGAAGTCTATTCCCAACTGGTGCGTGCCGCATCCGATGTCAAATCCATCCTGACCCAGATCGATCCCGCGCAGAGATTTCGAATTGACGCGCCCAAAGACAGCCCAGCGGATATCAGACCTGCTCATACCTTTGAGATATGTCTCCAGATTCGCCGAGAAATCAATGTTCTGAGACAGCATTTCGGACTTTCGCGGGTTCCGGTGCCTGAACTTGCAAAAGACGATGATATCAGACCTGCGGATGTATTTGTTCAAACCCTGATTATGATTGCGGAACTCAATCTGCTGAAAATGGCAACTGGAACCGTGAGTTCCACACCATTGGCAATTCCGGTATCCGGCAAAACTCCGGCAGACAATTATCATCAGGCGGTGATGGTGAAATATCTGCTGTCTCAGGTCATACCTTTGCAAGATATGATGAAACAACTCGGAAAATAAGGAGAAACACCATGTTGAACCATATCAGATTCAGCGTGAAAATCGGCATGGGATACGGAATGATTGCACTTATCTTTGCTGTTTCGGTTACGATTACTTTGTGGCAGGCAGAGCGGAATATGGATGTGATTCAAAATCTTACAGAACATCGCTCTCCGACCGTGCGTGCGCTGCTGACACTTTCAAACGGTATCAACCGCTCTGTGGGCGCGCTGCGGGGATGGATTATACTGGGTCATAATGAATTCAAAACCGAGCGGAGCGAGGCATGGGAAAAAGATATCAATCCTTCGATGCAGAAACTCGGAGATCTATCCGAATCATGGACAGACAAAGAAAATCTCAAGCAGTTGGAAGAAATCGTATCCAATATAGAAATTTTTTCCAAAGCTCAGAAAGACATCGAAGATATTGCCCGTACTACGGAAAACACGCCTGCAAGCAAGTTGCTGCTCGAAGAAGGCGAACCGTTGTTCCGAACGCTCAATTCTGCCTTGACAGAGATGATCGGGATCGAGCAGACACTCGAAGCCAATGCCCGAAGAAAGGCAGTTTTGGGCTTGATGTCCGATATTCAGGGAACGCTCTCGCTGTCTTTTGCCAATCTGAAATCCTATCTGATTTCCGGCGATGAACAACTGAAAAAAGAATTCGATCTGGCATGGGCAGAAAATGAAAAACAGTTCAAAGAACTTTCCGACAGAGGTGATCTTCTGACGCTGGTTCAGTTGCAGCATCTGAAAACATTCGGGCAAGCCAGAGACAAATTGACGCCGGTATCTGCTGAAATTTTCAAAATACGGGGAGGAACCCGATGGAATATTGCCAACGCATGGCTTTCGGAACGGGCCGCGCCGACAGTGGATTCCATCAATCTGCGCCTTAATCTGCTTTTGTCTTCGCAGATCAAAGGCATGGAAAAAGATCAGTCGGAAGTGAAAAGTCTGGGAGCGCGTTTCAAAATGATCGAATGGACGCTTCTGGGATTAGGGCTTATTCTATGCG
>CAZMDM010000444.1:0-3886 GCA_964564775.1 uncultured Desulfonema sp.
CATCAATCCTGCCGCAGCCGAAATCACCGGTTATTCGCAACAAGAATTTTACGACTCCTCCTGTCTGCTCAAAAGCATTATTCACCCGGACTTCTCAGACGATCTCAGACAGAAATGCTCGGATATACTTGCCGGAAATCCTCCGTCTCACAGCGAATTTCAGATTATCACCCGATCAGGCGATATCCGATGGATTCATCAGAGGAGCGTCTTGCTGAAAGATGATCGAGAAACCCCGATAGCCTTGGAAGGCATCGCGACCGATATTACCCAATCGAAACTCGCGGAACAGGAAAAACTACGGCTCGAATCCATGCTCCGCCAGTCTCAGAAAATGGAAGCTCTCGGCACGCTTGCCGGAGGAATTGCCCATGATTTCAACAATATTTTATTTTCAATCATGGGATATGCCGAGATGTCTATGGATGAGGTTCGGAAAGAGACAAAGCTTTATGATTATCTGTACAATATTCTGCTTGCAGCAGGAAGAGCATCGGATCTGGTCAGACATATCCTCAGTTTTACGCATCAGAGCAAAATCGAACTCAAAGCGATCAGACTCAGAACTGTTGCATCAGAAACGGTGAATCTTCTGAGAGCCTCTCTGCCTTCGAATATCACTATCCGGGAGAATTTTCAAAGTGATGCGAATATTCTTGCAGATATATCGGGAATCCGGCAGATTGTCATCAATCTGTGCAGCAATGCCGCATACTCCATGCGGGAAAACGGCGGCGATCTGACCATCGGACTGGAAGAGGTCAGCCTGATGCCGTCGGACAGAATCGGGCAGAACCCGAATCCCGTATCCGGGCACTATCTGAAACTGAGTGTTGCAGATACCGGCACTGGAATGAGTCCCGAAGTGATGGAAAAAATTTTCGACCCGTATTTCACCACAAAAGACAAAGGACGCGGAACCGGCTTGGGACTTTCCACGGTACAGGGAATTGTCAGAAATTTCAACGGTGAAATTATTGTGGAAAGTCAGCTGGGACAAGGCTCGGTGTTCTCGATATACTTTCCGATTTTCGATAAAGAAGAGGCAGTTATTTTGCCTCCGAACACGGATATCCCTCACGGCGGACATGAGCGGATTCTGTTTGTGGATGATGAAGACAGTATCGTTCGGATGTGCAGACAGATGCTTGAAAAAATAAATTACAAGATAAGCGTCTGCACGGACAGTGTTGAAGCTCTGGAAACTTTCCGCGCGGATCCGGATCAGTTCGATATGGTCATTACGGATATGACCATGCCCAAAATCTGCGGAGATCGTCTGGCGCAGGAACTCAGGTCTATCCGTCCCGATATTCCGATTATTCTGTGCAGCGGATACAGCGAGCGTTTATCTCCCGAAAAAATCCGCAAGCTCGGTATTGACGCATTCCTGATGAAGCCGGTCGGAAGGCAGGAGCTGACTCAGACCATCCGAAAGGTACTGGATGCGATCCCTAAAAATTCCCGATAAATGGCTGGTATTTGTAATGGTGGCGGTGGGCGTATTCATGTCCACTCTGGATGGCAGCATTGTCAATATCGCGCTGCCTGCCATGATGAAAGACCTGCACGCACCGCTCAGTACCATCGAGTGGATTACCATGATTTATCTGCTGACCGTCTCTTCTCTGCTTCTGTCTTTCGGGCGGCTGAGCGACATCAGGGGCAGAAAATGGGTGTACAGCCGGGGGCTTGCGATGTTTTCTGTTGGCTCTCTGATCTGCGGATTATCTTATAGCGCCCCGTGGCTGATTTTTTCCCGAGCGGTACAGGGATTCGGTGCCGCGATGATTATGTCCTGTACGCCCGCATTGATGGCAGATGTGTTTCCCGCATCGGAACGCGGCAAAGCGATGGGATTGCTCGGCATGGTGGTTGCTTCGGGACTGACTCTGGGACCCGCTATCGGCGGATGGATACTATATTATTTTTCATGGCAGATGATCTTCTATATCAACGTACCGATAGGCATTATTACCGGCATGATCGCACATCATCTGCTGAAAGGCACATTGGCGGATATCGCGCGTCCTGAGCCGTTCGACTGGTCGGGAACTTTTTTTATGGTATTCTGTGCAGCTCCGTTACTGCTTGCCCTGACACATGCGTATGAATGGGGGGAGATGTCTTTGAATACTCTTTCTCTGATACTGGTATCGTTGCTGGCAATGCTGGGTTTTATCCGAAGCGAAATGCAAAGCCTGCATCCGCTCATGCCGATGTCTCTGCTGAAAATCAGGTTCTTTGTGTTTCCGGTGATTTCGATCATGCTGCTATTCATGGCATTGTTCACCATGATATTTCTCATGCCGTTTTTTCTGATGCAGCCCTGCGGATTTTCGGTCAGAGAATCCGGCTTGGTGATGGTAACGCCTTTTGTGTTTTTATCGATATTTTCACCGCTTGCCGGAGCTTTATCGGATAAAATCGGCTCAACCGTATTGTGTACGGTCGGCATGAGCCTGCTATGTCTGGGACTGTTTCTGCTGTCGCAACTGACTCCGATGAACTCGCCGTTTCCGGCAGTGTGGCGGCTTGCCATTATCGGTTTCGGAATTTCCATTTTTACAGCGCCGAATAATTCGCTGATTATGAACTCGGTTCCGAAATCCGCAATGGGCGTTGCTTCTGGAACGCTTGCCACAGCTCGAAATTTGGGAATGGTGATGGGAATTGCCATTGCCGGAAGCGTATTCAATACAATTTTCCATAAACTCAGCGGTGGGATTCATCTGAAATCGTATCAGCCTCAATTCGAATCCGCATTCATGACCGCGTTCCGCTATGCGATGATGAGCGGTTCACTGATTGCTGCGGTCGGGATTCCCGTAACCTTTTCCAGAGGCATCGGGAAGGTTTGAGTCGGGCATTCTATATATTATGAATAGTTACAAAATATTATTCATCCCATTTCAGATCATCGGGCCATTCCCGATCATGCCCGTCCATGACGCCTTTTCTGCATGCATCAATCACCATCTGATTCTCACGCATCATCACATCTCTTCCCGGATCAACATTGTTGAATAATTTCCATAAAATCAGAGAGTTATTATTTAAGTCAATATCTTTGTCATAGAGAATGACGATATTGAAGCATTTCAGATCAGGCTGGGCAAAAACGGCTTCGGCAAAATATTTGCCGCCACGATTCTCGGATTTTTCCACCGCGAGCGTCAGAATGCGATGGATATGCTGTGCCACAACATCTGGAAACAACACGCGATATCCCGTTACGCCTGAGATATTGATATTCGCAGATCGAACAGGGATCGGGCAGGTTCGGATATTTCTCGATGGTTCACCTTGGCATCTTTCTGTCAGATCGATACCGATTTTATGTCCGAAATTCGGAAACGGCGAGGAATGATCCAGCACATCCAGAACACCTTTGGTAATCGTGATATCCGAAGCCGGATCAAAATGCGTCAGAAATTTTCGCAATACGTCTTCCCCGCTCTGCGGATTGATCTCTTTATCCACAACCACAATGGCTTTGCAGAAACTCATCTGTCCCTGTCCCCAGAGTCCGCTCATAATCCGCTGGGCATGACCCGGATATTCCTTGTCAATCGAAACAATCACAATATTGTGAAACACGCCTTCCCACGGGAGCCAATAATCTCTGATTTCGGGAAAAACCGTCTGAAGCAGGGGCAAAAAAATGCGCTCGGTTGCTTTTGCCAGATAGCAGTCTTCCATCGGCGGCGGACCGACCAAAGTCGCGCTGTAAATCGGGTTTTTGCGATGTGTGATCGCGGTAACATGAAGGACCGGATAATCATCTGCCAGCGAATAAGATCCGGTGTGATCCCCGAAAGGTCCTTCGCGACGCAGTTCGCCCGGATCAACATAGCCTTCCAGCACAAATTCGGCTCATTCCGGA
>CAZMDM010000445.1:0-3648 GCA_964564775.1 uncultured Desulfonema sp.
CGGTCTGATTTTCAATTCGGGATTGCAGCCGGTGTTTGATCCGAATCTCTGCATTGCCTGTGAAACCTGTATCGGACGATGCCCTCCCCAAGCGTTGATGATGGGTGAAGACAATGTTCCGAAAGTCAATATGGATTTGTGTTTCGGGTGCGGCGTATGTGCGACCGGATGTCTGCAGGAGGCGATTTCAATGGAACCCAAGCCGGATTTTCCGATTCCGCCGAAAAATGTGAAAGAATTGGTTATGGCATTGAAGAGCGGTTCGCCGAATTGAACAGGAGATGACTATGAATATTTATGAAGTAATTGATAATGCTCAGTTTATTGTGGACAGCGAAGGCAACAGAAAGTCGGTTATGCTTGACTACCGGCTTTGGGAGAAACTGTTGCTGTTTTTTGAGAATGCGGGAAGAACGGCTGTCCCCAAGCAGACTGCCAAAAAGAAAACCAAATCTTTTCTCAGAACAGCGCGGTCTAATTCGGATAATTTGACTGATTCGAAACAGGCTAACAAACAGAAAGATGACTCGTTATTGAAATTGGCAGGCGTGTTTGGGTCTGAGATCACAGATGTCAGTGAGCGGCATGATGAATATATCGGAGAGGCTTTAAAAAAGCAATGAAATCAATCTTTGCGGATACTTCGGGATGGGCAAATTTCTTTTTGCGGACTGAACCTTTTCATATCAAAGCAAAGAAATTGATGCTGAAGTGGCACAGTAATAAAGTTCGTATTATAACAACGAATTATATTATATCAGAACTTATTGCTTTATTCACAAGTCCGCTCAGAATCCCGAGATTTCAACAGATTGAAATAGTCGAAACAATTAAAACTGCATCTTGGGTTGATATTGTTCATATCACTCCGATATTGGATGAAAAAACATGGACATTGATTAAGGAAAGACCGGATAAAACATGGAGTCTGGTTGATTGCGCAAGTTTTGTGGTAATGCGTCAGTATGATATTTCGAAAGCTTTCACCAGTGATCACCATTTTGAACAAGCCGGTTTTTCCGTTATACTAAAATAATACCTTAATAAAATGAATATTGGGACAAAGGAAGGAGGCTCTCTTGGATTTTGATCTTACGAAAGAGCAGGAAATGATTCGCAAAGAGGTGCGTAAATTCGCGGAAAGTGAAATCGCGCCGGTTGCACTCGAATTGGATGAAAAAGAGCAGTTTTCGGTGGAACTCACCCAAAAAATGGGGGAAATCGGGCTGTTCGGAATGTTTGTATCCGAAGAATACGGCGGACAGGGATTGGATTATATTTCTTATATCATTGCGGTCGAGGAACTTGCCAGAATTGACGGCTCTCAGGCGGCTACGGTTGCGGCAGACAATTCTTTGGGCATTGGTCCGCTGTATTATTTTGGTACGGAAGAGCAGAAGAAAAAATATCTGCCCAAACTGTGCGAAGGAAAAGCACTTTGGGGATTCGGTCTGACCGAACCGACAGCAGGATCGGATGCGGGTGGCAGCAAGACTACGGCTATTAAAGACGGCAATGAGTGGGTCATCAACGGCTCGAAAATATTCATCACCAATGCGGCATGTGAGATGTCGCTCGGCGTTACGGTTCAGGCAATCACCGGCAGAAAAGCCAACGGCAAGCCTGAATACACCTGCTTTATCGTGGAGCATGGTACAAAAGGCTTCAAAGCAGTTCCCATGCACAAAAAAATGATGTGGCGCGCGTCCAACACCGCGGAGTTGTACTTTGACGATGTACGCGTTCCCGAGAAAAATATTTTGGGCAAGCCTGGAGACGGCTTTCATCAGATGCTCAAAACCCTTGATGGCGGCAGATTGTCTATCGGCGCAATGGGACTCGGCGGCGCACAGGGAGCGTATGAGATGGCATTGAAATATGCCAAAAAGCGCGAGCAGTTTGGTCAGCCCATCAGTAAATTTCAGGCAGTTGCATTCAAACTTGCGGATTGCGCGATGGAAATCGAATGCGGCAGAAATCTGCTCTACAAAGCCTGCTGGCTCAGAAATCAGAAGCGTCCGTTTGAGACGCTCGCTGCAATGGCAAAGCTGTACTGCTCCGAACTTATGGGACGCGTGGCAAATCACGCGGTTCAGATTCACGGCGGCTACGGCTTGATGAAAGAATACAATGTAGAGCGCTTTTACAGAGATCAGAAGCTTCTGGACATCGGCGAAGGCACATCCGAAGTCCAGCGGATTGTCATATCACGTTATATCGGTTGTTAAAAAACACAAGGGGGATGTTTCCATGCAGTTACCACAGTATGAAGTCGGCAAGACCACTATCGGGCAGTTGGTTGACATTGTAGCAGATCAGTTCGGCGACAGCAAAGCATTGCTGTATCATAAGCAGGGAATCGATTATAATTATCGTCAGTTTAGAGAGATCTGCAATCAGGTGGCAAAAGCCTTCATGGCATTGGGCATTGAAAAAGGAGAGAAAATAGCCATCTGGGCAAACAATGTGCCGGAATGGGTATTGACCCAGTTCAGCACCGGCAAAATGGGAGCGGTGCTGGTAACGGTCAATACCAATTACAGAAGCTTCGAGTTGGAATATCTGATGAAACAGTCTGATTCGACAACGCTGCTTCTGATCGGCGGAGTCAGAGAACCGGATGAATATATCAAAGTGGTTTACGATGTATGTCCTGAATTGAAGACTGCGGAACCCGGAAAACTGAAGAGCGCGAAACTTCCGCTCTTGAAAAATGTCATTTTTCTCGGAAAAGACAAACATCCCGGCATGTTCACCTGGGATGATGTTATGGCGATGAGCAGCAAAGTCAGCGATGCCGAACTGAAAGCCCGTCAGGATTCGCTGAATCCGGATGATGTTATCAACATGCAATATACTTCGGGAACAACCGGATTTCCCAAAGGCGTGCAGCTTACCCATACCAACCTCATCGGCAATGCCAAAAGTCTGGGCGAATGTATGGAACTCTCCGCCAAAGATACTATGTGTATTCCGGTGCCATTCTTCCATTGCTTCGGATGCGTTCTGGGAACTCTGACTTGTGTGGTTTCTGCTTCGGCAATGGCACCGGTATTGGCATTCAAGCCATCTGATGTTCTGGAAACAGTGGAAGCCTCCAAATGTACGGCTCTGCATGGCGTTCCCACCATGTTTATCGCGGAACTCGAAGAATTGAAACAGAAAAAATACGACACATCGCGTCTTCGCACCGGCATCATGGCAGGATCACCTTGTCCGATTGAGGTGATGAAACAGGTGGTCAGCGTCATGGGTGCAAGTGAAATGTGCATTACCTATGGACAGACCGAAGCTTCACCGGGCATTACTATGACTCGAACCAAAGACCCTCTGGAACTCCGGGTCGGCACAGTAGGAAGAGCGCTGCCCAATGTGGAGGTCAAAATCGTTGATCCGGGAACCGGAGAGGAAGTGCCGAGAGGCACTCAGGGCGAGCTTTGCACACGCGGCTATCACGTTATGAAGGGATATTACAAAAATCCCGAAGCTACGGCAAAAGCGATTGACAAAGACGGATGGCTGCATACCGGCGATCTGGCAATCATGGATGAAAACGGCTACTGCAAAATTACCGGCAGAATCAAAGATATGATTATCCGAGGCGGTGAAAATATCTATCCTCGTGAAATTGAAGAATTTCTTTATACC
>CAZMDM010000446.1:0-8320 GCA_964564775.1 uncultured Desulfonema sp.
GAACTGAATGACAAGATATCGGTTCGGCGTTGCTGGGATGAGCTTGCCGGATATTTTCCCGGCTGGGAACGGCTTGACGGCTATGAAAACTGTCTGGGGCTGATTGTGCCGTCTTCCATAGAAAATCCTGAAGAAAATATCTGTCAGGCAATGACGGATATGGGACAGCAGGGATTCATATACCGGGAACATCACAAGATTTTCATTTATCCGTCCGTACCGAGCAAGCTGTCGGGATGCAGGGCATTGGGCGTTTTTCCTCTGATCGCTGTCGGAGACGAGGTGAATGACGCAGATATCCTCTACGCTGCCCGATATGCCGGAACATTGAGCAGCGCTCATAACTCGGTGAAGCATATCGTGTTGCGGAAGCAGGGCTATTGCTCGCCCTTATCATCTCATAGCGCATCGGAGGATTTGCTGCAATGGGTGGAAAGAACATTGGAAAATCTATGAAATTGGAAATACGATTACTGATTTTTGGGATTTGTCTGGGAATATCGGGCTGCGGCTATCATTTTTCATTTGGAAAGCCGCCCGAAGGGATTGCTCATATTGCGGTGCTTCAACTGGAAAACCGAAGCGGCGAGATCGGAGCGGAAAGCATTATCAGCAACGATCTGATTTACGAGTTGAACCGAAACGGTATGCTGAGCAATGCGGACAGTGCCGACGCGTTTCTTTCCGGTGTGATCCGTTCTGCCGGTATTGAAACGATTTCCCGACGAAATATCAATTCATCGCTTCAGCGCAGAATCCGATTTACGGTGGATCTGACCCTAAAGAACAAATCAGATCGGATAATATGGTCGAAAAATAGCATACAGGCAAGTGAAACGTATGATGTGATGCCTGACATATCCGCTACCGAATGGAACAAACGCAATGCAATTGCCGTACTTTCCAAACGCCTGGCAGAAACCGCATATCAGAGGCTGACAGATGATTTCTGAAAATCTCTCTGCCTGAAAAAATAAATGTCAATTCCGGTTGTGAATATCCTGATAATCTGCTAAACAATCGGAATAGGACTCTCTTCACTCGGATTTTATCGGGAAATAAGATGAACTTGAATTCAGCCTGTTTTTACGCGTATATATTTTTCAAAATATCTCCCATGCATGATCCGGCTGCGGAATTTTTCAGGCAGTGGAAAACCGTATCGGGCATGGAAGAACAGGATCCTCCGAATATCGGCGATACAGACTTGAAAATGCTTCGTCTGGCTGAAAAAGACGCTGTTCAGATATGCCTGTTGCGATTCCGTGATACCGACATTTTCAAATTCCGAAAGCATCGGACAGAACCTACGGAAGCCATATCTCTGCTTTGGGAAAAAAGTGCTGCGGAATTCGAGGCTCAGATGGGCGATATTGCCCAAACATTGTCCTATATCGGCAGCAGCCGGGTATATTTTGCCCATTCCAGCGATCTTTCCAAAAATGCTGCCAAGATGGTGGCAAAATACTGTCAGTGGGAAATCGATTCGGAAATGCCGTCCGTCAAAGTTTCTTCGCTGGGAACACTTTACGGTATCAGCGATCAGAGCTATCTGCTGCTGTCGCAGTACGGAGATCCTTCCGAATTTTTAGACCGAGATTTTGCAGTGATCGAATCCGTATTTCAAAAACTGGATTTTGAAAACAGGCGATTCAGAGAAGTCAGAGCGCAAAGTGAAAAAAGCGAACATCAGATTCAGAAACTCATATCGCCGGCAGCACTTGAAGAAATCGAGCAGAATCTTACGGCAATCAGGACATATCAGTGCCTTCTGCATGATAGCCTGAGTATTGTTGCCAAATCCGAGCAGACTTCGGAAGTGGGGATGATGGATATCAATAACTATCTGTCTGCTTACTCGCCTCAAAACGATACATTGTTTGTGTCAAAACTCGGCAAAATCGAAAAAATCCGCAAACAGTTGAAATTCGATCTCAATTATCTAAATCTGATTTCAACCAATCTGGACAGCCGCATCCGAATCCTGCTGCTCAACACTCAGACCCGGCGGCTGACCACCGAGCGTCATATTCAGAACATCATTGTCGCATTCGGAACCGCAATCAGCACGGGGCTGCTACTTTCGGATATTCCCCCTATGATAAGGTTTCTGGTGATGAGTATCTCGGCGTGTGTTGCCGCATTGCTGAGTCATTACTTTCCTTCGAATTTCGGAAAAGAAACAGCTGAAAAATAATCGAAGTAAGGAATGAGAAGAGCAAATCTTCCTGACTTTTATTTTTCAGCCGTTCTGCCAGCCCGTATTTTCTGGATCGCTTTTTTTGCAGCCGCCAGCACCTTATCGCTATATGAGACTTTCGTTAAAACACCTTTTTTCGAATCGGCAATCTTCATCAATACGGGAATCGCATCTTCAACCATCATATTTCCGAATATCGTGCAGATTTTTTCTTCCAGTTCGTTTCGGACTTTGGACGGAATCATGGGTTTGGCTTCCAGAATCTGAATCAACATCGGTACAGCCGCTTTGTACTCCGAGGCGCCGATCATCCCGACAATATCCGCCTTCAACTGATCGCTCGCATCGGGCAGTACCGACAAAAAGATTTCCTCACGCTGCTTGCTGCCGATATTATAGATACTGTTCAGTGCTTCCCGTTGAACCCTGTAGTCATCATGCGATAAAAACGGTCTGAGGATATCCAGATGGTTTTCATTGCCGGTTTTTCCGAAAAGCAGAACCAGATTCCGCATAAAATACCATGGCTTGCCCTCCTGTATTTTCTGAGTCAGAAAAGGAACAGCCACAGCGCCCATGTCCGAAATCACCTGCAATATTCGGGCGCGCTCGGACCGGTGCTGGCTTTCTTTCAGAATATTCAATAAGGGTTCTGCAAACGAGTCCGCCAGAAACACCATGCACTTGCCTGCCTGATCCCGTCTGCCGTCTTCATTGTATCGGAATTCATGGATAATTTTATTTATCACGGTATCATCGGGAATACGTTTCAGCATACTTCCGGCAAACTCTCTGAAACTCTGCTCTTTTTCCGTTTTCCCATAACGGGCTGCATAAAACGCCTTCAGGATCATATCTGCCTGAGCAAATCTGCCATTCATAAGAATATCTCCGGCTTTTTCAGCCAGATATTCTCCGATTTTTTCCACAGCGGGCGTCAGTGCGGTTTTTCTGCCGATCCAATGAGCAAGTTTGGGAATCAGCCGGGTAATCATATCTTTGCGCGCATCATCCGGGAGTTTTTCAAGGCTCGATGCCAGCGCATCCGACACAGCCGCTCTGATCGAGGCAATTTTGATGCTCAGACCTCCGCTGAGTTTTTCCAGTAGAACTTCTACGGCTTTTCCCTGTCCTTTGGAAAACATCTGCGCGATTGCAGCAGGAATCGCCTGCATCAGGTCTTTGTCGTGAAATGCCGCTTGTTCGCCTTTGAGCAGGCTGTTGATTCCCGATAAAATTTTTGCCTTATGCTGCTCTCTGCGAGCCTTGTCCAGAATCTTTTTTTCACGGAGTTTTGCCTGAAGACGCTCTCCTTTGACAGACTTCAACATATTCTGATAGGTCTGTCGGATAAATTCGGCATCCGTCATCTGATGCCCGCTTTTCTGGGCTTCATCATATATCTGTTTGATCCGGTAAAGCAGGCGCTCGAATTTGTCATCGCCCAAAGATTCGATAATATCAACAAAAAGCTTTTCACCCAATTCCCCTTCGGTTTTCTGAGTCAGAACAGCCCCCAGCACATCCTCGTTTTTTTTTACCATCGATGCTGCCAGATGTTTGGATACTTTATCTTTGTATTCTCTTTCCAATACTGCATCCAGCGTGCTGACCATCGGTGCAAAGGTTTCTTCGATATTGACTTTTTTCCGAACATCCTCTTTTGAAGCAACCTGCTGGTTTTCCTCAACAGAAACGAAAATTTTGTCGTCTATCAGGATATGTGCCAACTGCTTTTGAGCAATCAGAGCTTTCAACCCCCCGGCTTTAGCCGATTCTTCGGGACCCGGAAGAAGCATCTGAAGAAAAGCGGTGAACTCTTCCAGTGAAATTCCTTTCTGAAACACAAGATTTTTGACTCTGAAATTCAGAAGTATGTCCAAAAATGCGATTATCTGAGGTTTCTGCCTCTCTTTTTCACTCAAAGGCTTGCCGGAAATCAGAAGATTTTTTTCCGATTCGGCATACGCAAGTGTATCTTCGGTGTCCAAATACTGAGAAATCCCCTGAAATGCCTTATTCACCGAATTGATCGTAGCTGCGCTGGTTATCGGATACAGGCGCATATTGCGTATGGCTGCGTTGATGGCAACCATCGTTTTTATAGCGTTTTCATTAACTGCCGAATCCCCCATAATTCGTCCTCCCCCTGATCTGAAAACTACAATTACTCGGTGAATTTGTCAAATGAAAAGGGGGGGTAATTCAAAGTATCGTTTCTCAGACCCACTTAAGCCTTTTTCCGACAATCTCATAATCCGGACATGCTTTTCAGTTGCGTCAGGAAACTATGTCATTTTTTTCGGAAGTTATTTTACAAAAAGGTAACATATAAATCTTAATCATACAAAAATGTATCGAAATTATTCATATCGAAGCCCTATTCTTATTAAATAATAAATCAATATTTTAAATATTTATATAACATGGCATTCATTTTGCATTATCTTTCTGAAGGATTCGAGTTTTATGCAGAAAGGAACAAATATGTCAGCGATACCTATCCTCAAAGAGCGTGAATACCAGATTTGGCAGAACGGCGATTCGCCGTTCCATCGGAGTTGCGACAAACACAGTCTTGCGGGTTCGATTTCCCAAAGAGCCTGTGTGTTCTGCGGATCGAGAGTGGTCTTGTATCCGGTTGCGGACGCGCTGCATCTGGTTCACGGACCTATCGGCTGTGCGGCTTATACTTGGGATATTCGCGGGGCATTGTCTTCGGGTCCTGAGCTTCACCGCCTGAGTTTTTCAACGGATTTGGCAGAAAAAGACGTGATTTTTGGCGGCGAGAAAAAACTTCGCAATGTCTTGAATCAACTGATTGAGAAATATCGCCCCAAAGCCGCTTTCGTGTATTCCACCTGCATCGTAGGCATTATCGGCGATGATGTGGACGCGGTATGCAGACAGGCTGCCAAAGAATATGGTATTCCGGTGCTTCCTGTGCATTCCGAAGGATTCAAAGGAACCAAAAAAGACGGCTACAAAGCTGCCTGCGAAGCATTGTTCCAGTTGATCGGCACAGGCAATACCGAGAGTATCGGTAAACACAGCATCAATATTCTGGGCGAGTTCAACATCGGTGGCGAAGCGTGGATTATCAAAGAATATTATCGGAAGATGGGAATCGAAGTCGTATCGGTGATGACCGGAGACGGACGCGTGGATGAGGTCTGCCGCTCTCACGGGGCATCGCTGAATGTGGTTCAATGCTCCGGTTCCATGACCTATCTTGCCAAAATGATGCAGGAAAAATACGGGATTCCCTTTATCCGGGTGTCATATTTCGGCATCGAGGATATGTCCAAAGCGCTTTACGATGTTGCGGAACATTTCAAGGATACCCCTGCGATCATGGCTCGGACGCAGGAGCTTGTCCGGGAAGAAATCAGCAGGATTTATCCGCAATTGCAGGAATATAAAAGATCGTTGAACGGCAAGAAGGCAGCCGTGTATGTCGGCGGCGCATTCAAAGCATTTTCGCTGATCCGAGCCTTGCGTCATCTGGGAATGGGTGTCATGCTCGCAGGCTCTCAGACGGGCAACTCCGAGGATTATGAAGAATTGAAAAATATCTGCGATGACGGAACCGTGATCGTGGATGACGCGAATCCTTTGGAGTTGTCCAAATATATCATTGAAAAAGACGTTGATCTGGTGATCGGCGGGGTCAAGGAACGTCCGATTGCATACAAAATGGGCATCGGATTCTGCGATCACAATCACGAGCGCAAAATCCCGCTTGCCGGATATGTCGGAATGCTCAATTTTGCCAAAGAAGTGTATGAAAGCGTTAGCAGTCCGATATGGTGATTGGCAAGGCAGTGCAAAGCGCGAAGTGTAACGTGAAAAGTTCAAATTCTTGAAAATAAAGCCAATGATGTTGCTACTCAGAACGCGTGCAAACTTTGTTCGCCGCTCGGAGCTTCGGTGGTGTTCAAGGGCATCAAGGGTGCGATTCCGCTGCTTCACGGGTCTCAGGGATGCTCGACCTATATTCGGCGTTACTTAATCAGCCATTATAAAGAACCTGCGGATATCGCGTGTTCCAATTTCGGCGAGCAGACTGCGATTTTCGGCGGCGGCGTGAATTTAAGGGTTGCCATTGACAATATCAGAAAACAATATCATCCCGAACTGATCGGCGTTGCCACGACATGCTTGGCGGAGACTATCGGCGATGATGTGCCGATGTTTATCCGAAACTATCGCGAGGCATATCCGAATGAACAACTGCCGCCGATCGTTCATGTATCCACGCCGAGTTATCAGGGAACGCATATTGACGGATTTCACGGTGCAGTGAAATCGCTGGTATCCTTGGCAGAAAAATCGGATGAAACCGGTACTCATATCAATCTGCTGCCCGGAATGCTTTCTCCGGCAGATCTGCGTCATCTCAAGGAAATCGTCAGTGATTTCAGGATGCCTTATGTGATGCTGCCGGATTATTCCAAAACGCTGGATGGCGCGACATGGAAAGAATATCATAAAATTCCTGATGGCGGTACGTCTGTCAGAGAGATTCGCACCATGGGAAATGCAGCAGCAAGCATCGAATTCGGCAGAATTTTATCTGAAAAAGACAGCGCGGGAAAAGTTCTGAAAAACCGCTTTGATATCGAGCTTCACAGCGTGGGGCTTCCTATCGGCATCCATGAAAGCGACAAATTTTTCAACGCACTCGAGCAGATCAGCGGCTTACCCATGCCTGAAAAATATCGGGAAGAACGGGGACGTCTGATTGATGCATACATTGACGGACACAAATACGTTTCCGGCAAAACCGCGGTGATTTACGGCGAAGAAGATTTGGTCGTGGGATTGGCGTCATTTCTGAATGAAATCGGTGTGATTCCGGTATTATGCGCTTCCGGCGGCAAAAGCGGATTTTTAAAAGACAAAATTGCCGAAGTCGTGAGCAACAGCAGCAGAGAAATTCTGCTTGCCGAAGGTGCGGATTTCATAGATATTCAGAATGAAGCTGCAACACTGAAGCCGGATTTCCTGATCGGACACAGCAAAGGCTATTCCGTTGCTCGGAAAATCAACATTCCTCTGATTCGCGTAGGATTTCCGATTCATGATCGGGTCGGCGGCGCAAGGATTCTGCATGTGGGATATCGCGGCGCGCAGGAATTATTCGACAGAATCGTCAATACGCTGCTGGAACATCGTCAGGAAGCTTCGGATATCGGGTATTCGTATATGTGAATCAGGATTGAAGGATTTCTGAAGGATGAAAAAACTCCTCATCATCAAAACCGGCTCAACTCTGCCGTCTCTGTCTGCCCAAAAAGGTGATTTCGAAGACTGGATTTTATCTGGCATGGGCATTGATAAAAATAACGCTATCATTGCCGATGTCTGCAAGGGACATCCTCTGCCGGATTACGATAAAATATCGGGCGTAGTGATTACCGGCTCTCATGCAATGGTTACGGAACATCCTGACTGGAGTGAGCGGACTGCGGCTTGGCTGCAAAAATCCATTGGCAGAAATATCCCGATACTCGGCATCTGCTACGGTCATCAATTGCTGGCGTACTCGCTCGGCGGAGAAGTCGGAAATAATCCCAAAGGCATGGAAATGGGAACCGTCAATGTGTTTCTGAATGAATATGCTCAGAATGACAAATTACTGAGGGGCTTGGATAATCCCCTCAAAGTGCATGTCAGCCATCAGCAGACCGTATTGAAACTTCCGAAAGATGCAACGCGTCTGGCGGTCAGCAGCGGAGATAATTGTCAGGCGTTTGTTTTCGGAAATCATATCTGGGGGCTTCAGTTTCACCCGGAATTTGACAGAGAGATTACGATGGCGTATATCAACGAGTGCAGACAGGAACTCACTTCTGCGGAGAAAAACCCCGATGTGCTGATCGAAACGTGCATAGATACGCCGTATGGCACTGAGATATTTAGGCGGGTTGCGGAATTTTGGGAATACTCATGATAAAGATCTCATTTAAATAACACACCTTTTCAACTGTGGAACTCGTAATTATATCGAATCTGAAAAATAACAGAGCAATAAATCGCCCGGCTGTCAGCAGAGACTTGCTTAGGCAGACATGAGCCGTAAGCCCGGAAATTTATTCCGGGGCTTCGGGGCGGGTT
>CAZMDM010000447.1:0-17744 GCA_964564775.1 uncultured Desulfonema sp.
AAACCGAGCTGATGCAGCCACGAGGAATCCGATACTTCCACGAGCAGCAATTTTCCGTTGAATGCGGACGGGCGTGCATGTTTGGCAATCGCAGCGCCGACAGCCCGCCCCCAAATCTCCCAAAGCTCCAGAAGCTGCGAATACGCTGGGCGGATTTGCCCGCCCATCGCGGATTGAAGAATATCCCGGAGATGCATCGGTTTTTTATTTTTTATTCCCATATTCGGAATATGGAACGAAAAAATAAGAAACCGATTCATATCCGGGATATTCTTCAATCCTCGATGGTCAGACAATTCCGCCCATCGGATTCGCATCTTCTGAAGCTTTGGGAGATTTGGGAGCAGGCTGTCGGCTCTGCGATTGCCAAACATGCACGCCCGTCCGCATTCAACGGAAAATTGCTGCTCGTGGAAGTATCGGATTCCTCGTGGCTGCATCAGCTCGGTTTTCTGAAAGAGGAATTGAAAGAAAAAATCAACAGAGCGCTGAAACAGGATAGCATCGAAGAGATTAAATTCAAGATAGCCGCGTTCTGATGGAAGAATTGACAAAAGACAGCTTTTTCAATGGTGCGCTCACGGTCAGGCAGCCGAAAAACGGCTATCGCTTTTCCATTGATGCGATCCTGCTTGCCCATTATGCAGGACTTCGGGCTAAAACCTCTGTGCTTGATCTGGGAACCGGATGTGGTATTATTCCTCTGATTCTGGCATACAGACATCCGAAACTCAGAATTTACGGCATTGAGATTCAACAGAGCCTTGCCGAGATTGCAGAAATGAATGTGAAAGAAAATCACTTGGAAGATCGGATTCTTATCCGATGCGCGGACATGAAGCATCTGTGTCAGGATATGCTTGGCGAATCCGTAGATGTGGTCATCAGCAATCCGCCATATCGCAGGGTATGTTCGGGGAGGATGAACCCGAACAGTCAGAAAGCCGTTGCCCGGCATGAAATTAAGGCGACTCTTTCCGATGTTACGGAAACTGCCAAACGGATGCTTCAGATTTCGGGACGTCTGATCGTGATTTATCCGGCAGAGCGCGCCGCCGATCTCCTGCTTCAGATGAGAGCTTCTCAGATCGAACCCAAATCCCTCCGGGCAATTCATTCTCTGCCCAATAGCGATGCAAAGCTCGTGCTTGTCGAAGGCGTGCGGGGAGCTTGTCCAGGAATCCGTATTGCGGCTCCGTTTGTCATTTACCAGAACAATGGTTCTTACAGCCCGGAATCAGAAGCGATATTTTCATCAAGCATGTCCGAAATTTCTATTGAGCCTGAGCAAAATCCGGCATAATGTCAGCGAACGTAATATTTATCTTTATCGGAAAACGGGTTATCGGACTTTTCGTAGTCAGCAGATGACAGACCTTGTATCGGTGGTGTATAGAAGAAAGTACGGGATTGATTTATCCGCGTAATCTGTGGTCAATCATGGTTCGGACAAGGAGGATACTATGGAAAAAAAACGGGCTGCCGCATCGGAAATTTTTTCAAATCAGTATATTCAGCAGCAGACTCCGGCACAAGCAATGACGGATATGAATGAAGCTATCGGAGGAGCGGAAATGCAACGTACTGTAACTGATTCAAAAGCTCGCGTGATGATAAACCGTCTAAAATCATCGGAAGAACTCCAGATAGAAAAAGAACCTCTCAAGGTTCGGGAAACCGGATTCTGGCTTTGGAAAAATGTGATTGTTCCACCCAATGCCTATGTGGTGCATACCCGCATTGGCAAAAAAGAGCCGATCACGATAGGGCTTGGCGTCTCATTCCGCTATAATCCGTATAAAGATGCGTATCTGGTCGTGCCTGCTGCCATGCAGACCATCGGCGTTGTAGCAAACTGCATCACCAAAGAAAAGCAGGGAATCAATATTTTAGCCTATCTTCAATGGCAGATTGATGATTTTTCGCTGGCATATCGCAAACTTGATTTTTCAGACCCGCGTGATCCTCTCGGAATTGTCAATGCTCAGTTGAGCGAACAGGCAGAAGCCGCGATCAAAGATAAAATCTCGACCATGAGCGTTGAAGAGGTTCTGACCGATAAAGCTCCGATTATCGAAGAGTTGACCACCCGACTCAAAGCGGTTGCCGAAGGACGCGGTCGTGAAAAAGACGAAGGACTGGGCATCAAAATCATTACGGTACAGATTCGGGAATCCTTGGTCAGTTCGCAGAGATTGTGGCAGGATTTGCAAGCTCCGTTCCGACATCAGCAGACCAGAGCCGCTCGTGTGAGTGAATTGACCATGCAGGCGGATATTCGCCAAAAAGAATTGGAAACCCGTCAGGCAAATGAAATCAGTGAAGCAGAAACGCGGGTAGTTATTGAGCGGATCAAACAGAGCAAAGAAACCGAAGCTGCAAATCTGCGGATTTCGGAAGAACTGACCCGTTTCAATAAAGAACAGGAGGCAGCTCGTGAAAAAATCCGTTCAGAAGAAGAAACCACCCTTGTCAGACAGAAATCTCAGCAGAGATTGCAGCAGCAATCCTCCGAAATAGAACAAGATCGGGAATTGGGTGCGTTGCAGCAGGCATACAAAAAAACTTTGGAAAGCGACAGACTCCAGACCGATGCTATCGGATCGAAGCTCCTTCTTCAGAGCAAAGAAGATGAACTTCAGGCGCAGATCATGGAAGCTAAGTTAGCCCGTCAGCAAAAAGAACATGCGGTTCGGACCGAGTTGGAAAAAACTACCTATCAGCTGAAACTGGCGATTCAGAAGCAGTGGCTTGAAATCGCACGACTGCATCAGGAAATCCGTAACTCGACCAATGAACGTGATCTGTTGAAAAACCTGATCGAAAAACTTCCCGATATTGCTGCTCAGATGCCGGATATTCAGGAACTCAGAGTGCTTCAAAGCCGCGATGGCAATGCGGCATTGGATACGTTCACGTCATTTCTGGCAAAAATACTTTCGCTTGCAGAAAGCTTCGGGCTGCAATTGAAGCCAGATAATATCGAGAAATAACCGTGCTTTCCCGGAAATGAATTTCCGGGCTATTATTGCTGTCCCAATGGGACTTTATGATTTCCCGCAGAGATGAAATGGCAGAAAAAGACCGACAAAAAAAGGCAGGAGATATGACTCTCCCGCCTTTTGTTTATTCTTCCCTATGCCGGAAGACATAGGGGATTGAGCATTACACTATTTTCTCCGTCTTCCGAAGAAAATGCCTGTCATCGTAACCAGCGTCAGCATTGCTGCCGATGCAGCGCTTACGCCCGCTCCGGACACTGTGCTGATAAAACAGCCGCCGCTGCTGTCGCAATCCAGACAAACTTCGGGGGCAGGTGCTGTAGTCGGGATGCCGATAGCCGCCGGATCAACAATCGCACCGTTGGCTGTGCCATCAGCATCACCCACACCGCCGTCTTTCAGCGTAAGAGTTACGACTTTTCTGTTCGCACTGAAAGTCGCATACTGAGAATAATCTTTCCAGCCTTCGATCTGATTGTAATTGAACCATTTTGCTCCTGAGGGCAATGCCTCGGAGAAATAAATGGTTATCACCGCGCTGTCGCCGATATTTTTGGTCTCCACTCTGAAGGTCATTGCTCCCCACGGGAACTCATAACCGGCAGGCGGAGTCGGCAGTGTTTTCATATCAATATACTTCAGCCATCCGGCAAAATTCGCGGCAATAACTTTGATTCCTGACGCTCCCTTTGTTCCCATCTTGGCAAAGATCGCATCGGTCTGCTTCGTATCTGCAACACCATTGGCATCAATATCCGAATTGGCATCGGTAATTTCCTGCGTTTCAGGCACACCGTTGCCATTCACATCTTCGGGATTGATCTGAACTGTCAACATGGTAAACGGATCAGCCCAGTCGGAAACATAGCCGCGATTATCAATATACTGCGCTCTCCACCAGTATTTGGTATCTTCCATCAGCATGAAATCCGGCACCCAGATCGAGGTCAGATTTGTCGTGTTGGTAACATCATATACCACATTTTTGAAGTCCGCATCCGTTGCAATCTGCCAACGGGTCTTGGCATGAGGCGAATTCACCGGGCTGCTGTAATTGCTCTGTGTCTTCAATGTCGGTGTCAGAGGTACACGGGTGGTTACACCGTTTTCAGGAGACAGCAGAATCGGTTTGCTCGGTCTGTCGGTTGCCATTGCCTGAATGGTCTTCGTAGCTGTCTTGGTACAAATAGCATCTTTTGCCGTCAAAGTTACCGTATACGTTCCAGCTTTGGTGTAGGTATGGGTTGCGGTTACCCCAGAACCCGACTCACCATCTCCGAAAGTCCATGCAAAAGAGGTGGCTTTTGCTGACGCACTTGCATCGAAATTGACAATCAGAGGCACATCTCCGCTCAGCTTACTCGCTGTAAATGAAGCTGTAACTTCGCAAACAGGTTCTGTAACAGTGATGGTCTGAGTTGCGGATTTTTCACATCCTGCCACCCCGCTGTTCGTGGTTTTCAGCGTTACCGTATAAGTTCCGGCGGTTGCAAACGTATGGCTTACTGTTTTTCCGCTGCCGGTCTGATTGTCTCCGAAATTCCACGCGTATCCGTTTGCATTTGCAGAAGCAGATGCGTCAAAATTCACGGTCAGAGGCTTGGTTCCGGTCATCGGGTTTGCGGTAAATCCCGCTGTCAGCATATCACAGGTCATTGCGGAGTTCACAACAATGGTTGCTGTGGCAGTCGCTGTTTTCAATGCCCTTGTCAAAGCAGCATCATCATAGGTGATTGTGAGAGTTACAACAAAGGTACCTGCCGATACGAACGTATGGCTTACACTCTGTCCTTCACCGGACTGATTGTCTCCGAAACTCCACGCATACTGTGTCGCACCCGGATATGTATCTGCTGTGCAGGTTACAGTTAGAGGAGCGTTTCCGCTTGTCGCACTGCAAATGAAATTTGCTGCCGGAGCCGCGACTACTTTTACAAAATCTTTTACTTCCTTTGTTGCAGAACTCAGATTGAGGAAAGCATATATGCTCAGTTTGACCGTATAAAGTCCCGGTCTTTTGTACACATGTGTCGGTGTTACTTCTGTAGAGGTCTCTCCATCCCCAAAATCCCAGAGATATGACCACACCGAGCCGCTTACAGTGCTGGCAAATTTGACCGTAAAATCTGTTACACCCGTTATCTGAGTCGTGCTATCATTAGCAGTGATAGTTTCGATAGCGAAAGACGGAGGCGGAACAACCGGTGTATCACCACCACCGCCATACTGATTGGCATAGAGATTATAGCTGACACAATTTGCATCGCTGGCATCACATACGAAAATACAGTAGTTTCCTACGCTCGGAAAAGTAACACTCTGAGTAGTAATACTAGTTGCCGTAGGAGCGGGCGATGTAACCGGAGTCCCGATCAACGTCTTTGTCGCAGGCAGAGTCGTGCCACATGCTGCTCCGGTCGAACTCGTATAGTACACTCTAGAGTTAGCCGCAAAATTGGTACCCTGTCCGGTAATCCGAAGTTGTGTTGCTACTCCTGCATACACTGTGCTTGTTGTCGTTGAAACTGCGCTGGTAATTGAAGGAGTTACAGCATTAACCGTAAATGCCTTAGACGCCGACCACAATCCGCTGCTAGGATTGAACACAAACACATAGTATGTGGTTGCTGTCGCAGAAGCCGGAAGAACAACATTGCTGACAGCCGTAGCGGTAGCTGTTGTGCCGCTAATTGCAGTACAGTCCACAGGAAGGGTGGCAAGCGTTGTTCCGGCAGCAATAGCAGTGGTCGTTGTGCAGTACACCGCTCTAGCATTGCCTGCTTCAAAATTGCTTCCGTTCACCGTAACAGTATAATTCGTCGTTCCGATCATTCCCGAAGATGGATTGAGAGTGTTAATGACAGGACCTGTTACATTATAAGTGAATGCGCCTATTTTCGTAGCAGTCTGGGATCCGGCGGTTAGAGTTACATCCACAGTTCCTGTTCCGTTAGGTACAGTAACAGTTACGGTCTTTGCCGTATCATCATCCACTGCGGTTACAGTAGCAGGGGTTCCACCGAAACTTACTGTTACTCCGCCAACTGTGAATGTGTTCGTAAAACCGCTTGTTGTGATAACGACACCGGTATCTCCTACAAATCCGGTATTGGGCGATACGCTGACAATGCTCTGTGCTGATACTATAACCGTCATGTTGACTGCAGTAGTATCCCCGGTTCCGCCGATACCCGACAATGTAACGGTATATGTTCCTACTACCGGAAAGCTGTAAATTATCGGACTGCCTGTCTCCATGTCGAGATTATAAGCTGGATCCGGCGCCGTAATTACCCACCATGAATAATCAAAGAAAGAGGCATTCTGGTTGCTGAACGTTACCGCATCCCCTGCCTTGACAGACGGAGTCGTAGTAGCGCCATTTGCCAAAATCACCGATGGCTTTTTGGCAGGCTCGACTGTAACTACTTTCGTATCCGTAGAAGTACAAGTCCCCACGGTTGTCGTCAGGCGGATCAGATATTCGCCTGTTGACGGAAATGTAATCGTAGCATTATACGGAGCAGTAGAACTTACTGTAACTGTGGCATCGGTCGCAGCTGTCAGTTTGCTCACCGCCCATACCACAGCGGCTGGATCGGTAAACGTAGAAGTAGTCCCGTTACCTGCCACATACGGCTTATTGACTAACGGAGGATCGGTAGAAAGACTGATCTTGGCAGTAGGATCATTACCCGGAGTAATTTCACATGCTGCATCACTGATCGTAACTGTTGCCGTGTTCACGCAACCCGATGCCGCTACTATGGTAACCGTATAGGTTCCTGCCTGAGTATACGCATGAGAAGCGTTTGTCGCACTTGCGGCTGTTCCGCCGTCTCCGAAATTCCACGTTACGGCTTCAGAAGCTGTGAAATCAATCGCTGTTCCTACCGTACCTGTAATCGGAGCGCTGGGAACAGTGATCGTAGGCTTGGTTGCACAATCTACGGTAACCTCTTTGCTAGAGGTGCTTGTACACGTACCATTCGTTGAAGTTACGGTAATCGTTTTTACTCCACGTGAGGTATAAGTATGAGTTATCGGCAATGTTGCCGGATCCGTAACCGTGCCATCGCCGAAATCCACTTTGTAGGTTCCCAATGCCGTGCCGCTCACCGCAACTGTAACCTCCAGCCCGCTGATGCTTGTCGTAAAGGCTGAATTGGTTAAGGTGCTGCAATCCTGAGGAGCTATGCTGACTGTCAGACTAGTCGAGCATGTTCCCACAGTATAAGTAACCGTATAGGTACCTGCGCTGCTATATGTGTGAGACGGATTTGCTACATCTGTTGCAGTATTGGGATTGGCAGGCGTACTATTCGGATCACCGAAAGTCCAATTCCCAGATGTAGGCGGAGTCGTAACAAAATTAACTGCTGTTCCCGCTGTGCCTGTAGTGGGCGTGATCGTGGGAGTAGTGCAGGCGGTTTTAAAGGTAAGATCAGAACCGTAAGCTGTGCCGTTGGCGTTGGTCGCATAAGCACGAATATGATAACTAGTGCTTGCGGTCAAGCCGGTCAGACTGCTGGTAAATGAACCCGTTCCGGTTCCGTCAGTTGTACAGACAACACCTGTGCCACCGATAGCAGGAGCATCCGCTGTACCATAGCACACGCCTCTTGCCGTTACAGATGATCCACCGTCGGAGGTTACATTACCGCCGCTAGTGGCTGTAGTGGCTGTGATAGCAGATGGCGTTGCGGTCGTTACTGTAGGAGCAGTGGGAGTCGCCAAAGTAGTGAACTGCACATCAGTACCGTAAGATGTTCCGGCAGTGCTTGTGGCATACGCTCTTGCAAAGTAATTCGTACCCGGCGTCAGTCCGGTAAGCGTAACCGAAAAAGCTCCCGCTCCGGCTGTTGCTGCCGCAGTACAGCCTGTTGTTGGATTTGCTGTTGTAGCAACGCAGATACCCCGCGCTGTTACAGAAGCACTTCCTTCGGAGCTAACATTGCCGCTTACTGTCGCGCCTGTCGTAGTAATGCTCGTTGCAGGGCTGGTGGTGGTTACGGTCGGGGGAGTTGAACCGCCGCAAGTTCCTACGCAGAAAGTTCCGTTACCATAAGTGGTTGTAAGGGAATTACCATCAATGTCCATCAATCCCAAAGATGTGGTGGCATTCACTTCCAAAGAATAAGAAGTGTTATTGGTCGCACCTGCCAATACATCAAAATAGATGGTCATCAGATCAAGCGGAGTAGTAACAGCACCGTTTATACTGCTGAGAGATGATTCCGAAATTGTGATGTGAAGCTCATTGGTAGCGCCATCGATGTCTCCGAGATCAACACCCCATGAAGCCCCTGCTTTCAGCACGGCGTTAAACGCAGAAGTAAAATTAGCGGTAGCTGTTGTTATCGGTACCTGAGGTTTAAGACTTGCGGTATCATACTTGATAACAATATCCAGCATTGTCATTGCCGCAGGAAGAGAATCTGCACTAATTGTTACGGCGTTTCCGGTACTGCTTAACGCGCCGGTTCCGTTTCCTATGCTAATCTTAGCTGCCAAGGCATATTGACCCGCGAACAGGAAAAAAAACAACGATAGAGCGGTCAACACCTTCATACTCTGAAAAAAATTCTTCTTCACCGAACCCTCCTTATTTGGATATAATTTTTTTGACCAAACAGATAAGAAAAAACAACTTATCCCCCACTATCAGATAGGAGAAAATCTCCTAATACAACATTAAACAATTCATGTTCGCTCTGCCTGATATGCAGAGAATCTACAATAAATCAGATAGAGCGAGATTAAAAAAACTTATAGTTCTACATTTTTATTCAAAATCAACAATTTGAGTTTCAACAAGTCCACAGCATTCACCTTTCCATCTCCGTTAATATCAGCACGAGTGAGCGCATCGCCTGTCAGTAACGTTTTATTCAAAATGTGTGATTTATACTTCAGAAGATCAACAGCGTTAACCGTCCCACTTCCGTCCGCATCTCCTGCCATATACGATGAAAACGTTACCGTACCCCCTGTAACATAGTTTGCATAATCCGTAGCATCAAGTTTCACAGGATAAGCATCAGGGCTGTTATAAGCTTTGCTAAGGTCTGAACCAATGACGAGATTCAGATTCGAATTCGAGCCATCCAATGTGTACTGTGTCGGAACAACTGATATCGTATATGCTTTCGGAGTTGCTCCCGATTTCAGCCTAACATGCAGAATGAATAGGGGCGTTGTAAGCCCTGCTGCTGCAGGCAGTGCGCGAGCTGCAGCAATTTTCATTCCTGTACCGCTAATGATATTTTCCATAATCGGCTGGTCATATGTTATACCATCCACAGTTACAGAAGTCTCACTCATTCCGGTATAGCCGGCAGCTTTGGCTTCAGCGCTCTGCACTGCAAATGTGTCAAAAAAAGTACTATCAATGCTAATATCCAGAGATGTCGTATCATACACCAGCGTAAAAACAGCTCCTGCGATAGCATTCGTATTACTTACAGTGATCGGAATACTAGCTCCGATATTCTTGGGTACAGTTTTGCTGGCTATCGTCATATTAATTACACTAGCCGCATCAGCAGCAGCCGTCATTCCCATAACAAGCGCAAACAGCGATATTGCAATCATCAAAGATTTGGTTTTCATAGGTTTTCTCCTTATGATTAGTTTTCATTCGTCCTACAGAGCAACACTTATGTTTCATCTGCCAACTTCAGAATGCGCTGACGTATTCCGGTTGACAACCACATCCCGCTATCACTCAGTTTATTGACGAACGGCTCAACTTTATCAATCAATCGTTTTTGTTTTGCCTCAAGTAAAACCTTGAGAGTTCCCCAAACATTCAATCCTGCGGCTTTGGCAGTTCGACGACCTAACATATCATCCAATAACACAATACTTTCAGGATATTCAAGAGTCAGTGCTATTGCCGCAAGTTCACCTGCTCCCAAATCCGACGTCAGCCATTCTGACGGAATATGATGCGGATTCACCAACTTCAGCCACTCATAGTTATTCGGATCGGGAACATCATAACCTCTTTCTCTGCCTTCTTTCAATTCATCGGATACTGCGGAAGGTATCCACACCTTTTGGAATATCTTCGACAGCCAATGTATTGCTCCGATACGATAGAGATAAAGTATGGGCGATGTATTGCTTATGACTTCAGACACATTGACTTTCCAATTCGTTCAATTCATCCTGAAACGGAAACACCTTGTATCGTCCCAGCGTCAACAAAAATTCCACCCGCGGCATACCTGCGAGTTCGGCAGCCCGACCGGAAGACAATCTCCCGAGTTCATAAAGCTTCATTGCTGCCAGCAAACGTAACTCACGAGCAAAAGATACTTCATCGGTTTTCTCAGATAAAAATATCTTTTCAGGTATATTGACAACTATCTGTCGGGCTGGCATAGCCATAATCTTCCTCGCACAAATCCTTTTTTCAATTCTTCGATTGAATGAAACACCGGCATTCCCGATACCTCTTCTTCAAAAGCTGCTATGGTTGTTTCATTCGGAATCCGATAAAGTCCGATCGCCTTCAAGGCTTTGGTCTCAGACTTCCGAGCATGGTACAAATCCCAACGCACCTGCAGATTCATCCAGAAATCAGCCGACATACCGAAGAATTTTGATAACCTCAATGCCATAGCAGGCGTCATTGCTCTGTGCTGATTCACAAGCTCATTGATTTTCCGATAAGGGATATCAATAGCCTCGGCAATATCCCGCTGCGTTATCTTCATCGGGATCAGAAATTCTTCTGCCAGCATTTCTCCCGGATGAGTCGGTATGCGAACCATGTCATCCTCTGTACATCAGTGATTTTCGATTATCTCCTGTTCGGGATCGAAGACCAATAATCACGGCTGACATCGCGCATCTCCTTTAATCGCTAAGGCACCGGCATCGGCGGTTCGATTGTCAATGTTCGATAAAGCAGTTTTTTATCATAAACTTTCGAAAATATGCAAAGAGAAAATGTGAACACGAAAAAAGAAAGCAGAAAAACAATGTCCGCTGAACCTGCAGTTGCAGGTGTATCATTTGACTGAATAACAGTCTTCAGCCCGGCAGCAACATACATCGCGGAAACCATCTTTCCGAAGTTTTGCTTGAAATTCTGAGATGTTTTGGCAAAACTTTTGACAGACAACACTACATCGCTCAGATCAATCCTGCCGTTGCGGTCGGAATCTTCAGGCACAAATCGCTGAAGACCGCTTGCCAGCAGGGTAATGAGCAGCATAAAGATGAGTATATGTCTGATTATCTTCATACGTCATATTCCGTCATTATTCAGATAATTGATTACAGATCGGTTTATCTATCTTATTGTCCATAAATAATTTCCCATTCATTTGCAAGTCGGTTTTTACTTTTTTTCGAATCAAAATCATTGTATGGCATCGGTATTCATCTGTAATGATAAATATAGCAAAAATCATGCCATATTACAAAAACTGATTCAATATATGAATCTTTTTTACATAGCTTATACCGAAAAGTCAACTATTTTTATCGCGTCTGAACCGGATTCACAGGACTGAAAAAAATCACCGATTCGGATATTATCAGGATAACACAAGCCCATTTCCCTATCAATGAGAATCATCCGTATTTTTAGGGTAGAAATATCCCCATCTGCACTTACTTCAAGGGTGTTCCCGGCACAACATTTCTCTCGAATGTAGGTACTGCACAGCCCTTATCATCGGTTGCTGCAAGAATCATGCCTTCGGAAACGATGCCCATCAGTTTCGCGGGTTTGAGATTTGCCAGAATCAGCACCTGTTTTCCGATTAAGTCCTGCGGCTTGTAATTGACAGCAATCCCTGCCACGACAGTTCGTTTTTCTCCCATATCCACCGTCAGTTTCAAAAGTTTCTTGGCTTTGGGAATAGCTTCGGCTTCCAGAACCGTTGCCACTCTCAGGTCAATCTGGCTGAACTGTTCCAGCGTGATTTCCGGTTTGATCGGAATCATCTCTGCTTTCGGCGGCTCAGGTGTTGCCACAGTTTCTTTTTTAAGTTCCACTCTCGGAAACAGCGTAATACCTTTGGGCAATTGTGTTCCGGGCGCAAGCATCTTCCATTTCTTCAGACGATCCAGCATATAAAACGGCTCTTCGGGATTCTGCCCCAGATGCTTCTGCATGGTAGCTGCTGTATCCGGCATGATCGGATAGATCAGCCCTGATACGATTCTCAATCCTTCAAGCAGTTGATAAATAACCGTTTCAAGTTGCTTTTTAGTAACTTTCTGTTTTGCCAGTTCCCAAGGTGCGGTAACATCGATATATTTGTTCATCTGATTGATAAATTCCCAAATCGCCGACAGTCCCTTGTGAAACGCAAATCCCTGCATGGCAGGTTCATATTCTGAAACCGACTTGGCAGCATCGGATTCGAGACTGATATGTTTGAATTCCTGCTCGACTCCGGGATCACTTTGCGGCACAACACCGTTAAAATATTTATGAGCCATTGCCAGAACCCTGCTGAACAGATTGCCGAGATCATTGGCAAGATCGGAATTGATTCGCTGAACCAAAGCCTCTTCGCTGAAATTGGCATCCAGCCCGAACACCATCTCCCGCATCAAAAAAAACCGGAACGCATCCAATCCATAAAGATTTTTAAGAGCCAGCGGGTCAGCCACATTGCCCAGACTTTTGGACATTTTGCTCTGATCCACATTCCAATACCCATGTACGTTCAGATGATTGTAAAGCGGGATTCCGGCGGCTTTCATCATGGTGGGCCAATAAATTCCGTGCGGCTTCAGAATATCTTTGGCAACAATGTGCTGAACATGAGACCAGTAAGTGTTATACAATTCCCCGTCTGGATATCCCAATGCTGACACATAATTGAGCAGCGCGTCAAACCATACATACGTTACATATCGGTCGTCAAAGGGGAGAGGAATACCCCACTCCAGCCGGGATTTGGGTCTGGAAATACACAAATCTTCCAAAGGCTCTCTTAAAAATCCCAACACCTCGTTTTTATAGCGTTCCGGTCTGATAAAATCGGGATTCTGATGAATATGATCGATCAGCCATTTCTGATATTTGCTCATTTTGAAAAAATAATTGGATTCTCGGATCAGTTCCGGCACCGTCTGATGATCCGGGCATTTTCCGTCCACCAATTCCCGTTCCGCATAAAACCGCTCGCAGCCGAAACAATATAATCCTTCGTATTCACTGTGATAAATTTCTCCGGCATCGTAAATTTTCTGAAGCACATCCTGAACGACTTTAATATGGTAAGGTTCGGTGGTACGGATGAATTTATCATTGGAGATGTTGAGAATGGGCCAAAGGTCTTTGAAGCATTGGCTGATTTTATCCACATAGACTTTGGGCGTCAGATTTTCCTTCTGAGCCGCTCGGACAATTTTATCGCCGTGTTCATCTGTTCCGGTCAGAAAAAAAGTCGGAATTCCTTTCATCCGATGGAACCTTCGGATCACATCCGCAACAATGGTGGTATAAGCATGACCCAGATGGGGTTTTGCATTTACATAATAAATGGGCGTTGTGATATAAAAAGCCTTGGCTGAACTCATACTTTCTCCTCCAAATCCGCGATTTCAGCGGTTACCTCTTCTTCGATTTTTTCCGGCTCTCCATCTTCCACAGCCGTAATTTCACGAAATTCGATCTCAATTTCCTGACCGCCTTCCGTACGGATGGCAATCCGTCTGCCAATCACATTATGGCGTATCACCACGCCTTTTGTGCGGGCTGTATGAACGATTTTTCCGATCTTGGGCCACTTATCCGCCACTTCGGATTTCAGCGCCTGATAAGTCTCATTTTCAAAGGTCAGGCAGCACATCAGCCTGCCGCAGAGTCCTGAAATTTTGGTCGGATTGAGCGACAGCCCCTGTTCTTTTGCCATGCGGATCGAGACCGGCTCGAATTTTTCCAGAAATATGGAGCAGCACAATTCCCGACCGCATCGCCCGATACCGCCGCACATTTTTGCCTGATTGCGGATGCCGACCTGACGCATTTCGATCCGGGTACGAAACTCCTTGACCAGCAGTTTGACCAATTCCCGAAAATCCACACGACCGTCTGCTGTAAAAAAAAAAGTCATTTTGCTGCTGTCAAATGTGCTTTCCACTGAAAACAGATTCATTTTCAGACCAAGCTGGACAATACAGTTCAAACAGTAGTGATACGCGCGCTGCTCGGTTTCGGTGTTTCGGTCGCGCTGCTGAAAATCTTCGCTGTTCGCCTGACGAAATACTTTTTTAAGCACTCTGTCCGATGGAAGCTCTTCGCAATGATATGGCGCAACCGCCACAAATCCGAACCCCAATCCCTGCTCGGTTTCTACGATAACCGCATCTCCCTGTTTCAAGACAAATACGCCGCAGTCAAAGTCATATACTTTTCCTGCTGGTTTGAATCGAACTCCGACAATTTTTGGCATTATGGTTTAAAAATTCCTGAATTATTTGATGGTTTTATATTTATCATACCTGCCTGAGATGATTGATATTAATGAGGTCAACGTCATTTTTCAGAAAGAAAGAGTATGCCCTCAGGTCATCCGTAAGAACCAGACAATTCGTTTTTTTAGCCGTATGAATAACAGAAAATACCGTTTCGTGAATATTTCCGAATATAATAGTCTAACATGGTATGATTCTATATTTTTCGTATTTTCATAGACTTAACCTCACCTGTCAAAGCGGAAATTTTGAATATCTTATAATCGGTTCTGATCGCGTTAGAAGATATACGCCCTATTGAAAAAGGATCGATGATTCCCAAAGTAACAAGCCAAAAAGTCTCAGCATTTTCATGCTCTTCAAGCTCAATTTCTTCAACGGTGATTTTGGTTCTTTCACCGCTGACTTCCTCATAATAGTCCATCGCAATTTTAACCGCACTTTTTGCATCAATTATGGTTGGCATAATCTCTCCTCCACTTTGACTGTATCACGATAAAAAATTACAGTTTCAATTATCCTTCATCATCAATTATTTCCCGAATCTTGGTTTTCAGATCCGGAATCTCACTGTTGATAACATCCCAAACAATTTCATAATCAACATCAAAATACCCGTGAATCAGAACATCTCTCATTCCTGCCATACCGCGCCAATCCACATCGGGATGCTGACTCCGAAAATCATTCGGGATTCTCTTTGTCGCTTCTCCGATAATTTCAAGACTTCTGACAAATGCTTTCTGAACCGTTTTATCACGATCAAAATCCTCTTTCGATAAATGAGCCGAACTTTCTTCAAGATAATCTATTTCATCCGAAATATGGCAGAGAAAATCTTTAATTGAGAGAGACATATTCCACTTCTTTCATAATTTTCGGACCGATATACTTGCTTAATGACTGCGGTGTAACAACTTCGACTTTTCTATGAAAGAGGTCTTGCAGCATAAATGCTAAATTTATGAAATTTCTATAAGACTTTTTTTCAGGATCAAATTCTGCCAATACATCAATATCACTTTCGTCTGTCTGTAAATCTTTGACAAACGAACCGAACAATCCTATCCTGATAACGCCGAATTTTCTGATATTTTCAGCGTTATCTTTTATCATTGCAAAGATGTCGTGTTTGTTTTTCATGATCATACACTTACTCTACTTATTATGCCCTTTTCCCTTGCCTTTTCCTTTAGCTTTTCCCGATCCTGTGTCGGAACTTCCGCCCGGTGTGCCGGTTAAGGCAAAATTTCCGCTTTTGAGCGCATGAAATTCGGCAGAACCGGGTTTGATACCGAGTTCTTTGGCAATCACTCCCCAGCCTTTTCCTTTGTTGCGCTTGTATGTCTGCACAACGGTTTCCGGCTGTTTATACGTCATCTGCCCGAGTTGGAAACACATGAACGCGTCGGCAAACGTATCAACTGTTCCGACGATTGTCTGAACCTGCGGAAGAGGAACGCCGAATTGACTGCTCAACCTGATACTGCAACCGCTCATATCTCCTTTACACTGCATGTTGAGGTTTGAAAGAAAGTTTTCGAGGTTGCCTGCATCGGCAGTTATTGCCAAGCTGGTAAGAAAAAAAAAGACGGCTGCTGCAACAAATGATTTTTTCATGTGATTCTCCCTCATTAAGAAGGTTCGATTTCCGAGCGATTTTACCACAGAGATATTTTATTCGGAAAGTCTCTGATAATTTTACTTTTCTTGATAACACCTTTATTTTTGAAGATTTTTATATTTCCTTCCGCATCGCATATCCAAAACTCTTTTGCACCCCTGGCAAAATACAGTTCTTTTTTTTCCTCCATTTCTTCAGCACTGTTGGAAGGCGATAAGATTTCTATACATATTTCAGGCGCCTCATAAAAAGGATTCTTACCTTTGTTTCTCTGTATAAATTTTTCCGAAGCCCACGCGACATCCGCAACTTTTATTCCTTCGCTGCTTTGAACAGAACATTCCGATATAATAACGCCTTTATCTGTCAGCTTGCTGATGAGTGAGATGATCTTTGCCTGATATATGCCATGCTCATTGCTTGCTGGACTCATCAGAAGATTTCCCCATTTGTCTGTTTGGATTTTATATGGAAAATCATTAAAAAACGAGTTTCCGCATATATTCAGCCATTCTGCTGACTGACATAACCCGGCATTTTCTTTCAATACATTCAACTCGGACGATTTCATTTATACCATCCTCTTGCAGTCAAAATCAGCACGGAAAAGATAACAATATCATTTAGTAATCTATTCCGCTTTCTCCGGTTCACGCCTCCTATCTTCAATTGTTTTCTGAAAAGCAGCCAAAACAAGCTTGCTCAGGGCGTTGATATCCTCAATATTATTGATGCCCACTCTGAATTCAGCATAAGGATGTTCGAGGAATCTACGAAAATCTGTCGGTATTAACTGATTGCTGATATCAGTTTTGACATTGAAACCGATCCACGGATTTCTTGATTCTGTAACCGCACGAATAATCCAGAAAGAAGGTTTGTTGAAATAAATACTGAAATATCCGGAAGTATCTTTACAAGAAAGTTCGACCGGAATATTTTTCCGAGTCCGGCTGTCGTATATTTCGGCTTTGGCAAATTCTGAGGCATCAAAAATAGCTTTAATCATATCGAACAATCGAAGTTTATTTTCACTGATTGCTGTATCAGAAGAATTTTCATCGGGCGGCTCAACAGCTTCTGAAATCTCGGCTTTCTGAATCACTGAATTCTGTGAAGGTTGAACAACTTCCTGCGATAACGGTGAAACAACTTCTTTATCCAATGCCGCAACAGACCGGCGGACAATATCTCGGAGAACTATTTGCAGTGCATTTTTGATGATAGGCTGAAATCGCTCAATAATATTAGCGGTTATTCTGCCTGTATAACTCGCCTCTTCTGCCAATACCCATCTGACAAACTTTTCGCTCGGATTGCGCTCTCTGAGATCAAGTTCTGCCCGGAGAAATTTTGAAATTTTAGCAGTATAATTCAACTCTGTAGCAAAATCCCGAATTACACCGGGAGAGAATACTGATTTATGGAATCGGGCAAGAATCTCTATCCCCTGATCTACACCGTCAAGTTTTACGATATGAAACGGAGACGGATCCATAATATTCGGCTCTCCGGTATCTGTAAAAAAACGATATTCGATTCCGTTTGTCAGAATCGCAAGAGAAACAGAAGGGGTCGCATTGAAATATCTGGATAGCTGACCTTCGTGTCCATCCAAAGATATATCCACCGATTTGACTTCGATATAAATTCTCGGAACGCCTTCC
>CAZMDM010000448.1:0-6341 GCA_964564775.1 uncultured Desulfonema sp.
AGGAAGCGGCTCGGATTACAGATAAAACTCCTCACAACATTCGTGATTATATTCAACGGGGACGAATTGCCAAATATAACTCAGCAGGCGAGAAAATCGTACGCGCTAAAAACGGTGATTTGCGTGTAGATTTGTCAGAAATTTTGGCATTTTTACGTTTAGTGGACGAAAAACAGGAGAAACATCATCATGCGGGCTTGAATGCCGAAATCGGATTTTACGGTTTGGCTGAGCGGGAACGAACAAAGCATGTTCATCGGTTACATCCTTATCTGGGAAAGTTTATTCCTCAGTTGGTTGAGTGGTTTTTAGCTCGTTATTTCAAGCCTGACGACCTAATTCTTGATCCGTTCATGGGATCAGGAACAACCCTTGTTCAAGCAAATGAAATGAAAATACACTCTGTCGGGATTGATGTTTCAGCTTTTAACTGTTTGATTGCAAAAGTTAAAACTCATCGGTACGATGTGAGTAAAGCACGCGATGAAATTCTTGATGCGGAGCAGCGTCTTTCACGATTCGCACAAAGGTTGATATCTCCTTCACCTCAATTGCCTTTGCTGGATGAGTCTGATTTTGAAGATTTCAAGCAGGAAATGTTGGCTGAAACTCCCAGCGAATATCTGAGAACATGGTTTGCTCCGAGAACTTTGCTGGAAATGCTGTATTACCGCCGTTTGATAAGATATGGCAGTTATGAATACAAGGATTTATTACGAGTTCTGCTGAGCCGTGCAGTACGCTCGAGTCGGCTGATTCCTCACGATGATTTGGCTACTCCGAAAAAGCCCTTGCCTGTCGGCGTGGAGTATTGGTGCAGAAAACATGGGCGTATGTGTATTCCGATAGATAACTGTATTACTAAAATTCATGCGTATAGTGAGGATACTGCCAGAAGAATCAAAGAATTTTCTGCTTTGAGATCAGAAAAAAATATTGTGATTATTCAGGGGGATTCAAAAACAGTTGATTTGACAAATATAGCAGGTGATCGGAAGATAGACGGCATATTTACATCACCGCCTTATGTCGGTCAGATTGATTATCATGACCAGCATGTGTATGCTTATGAACTCTTCGATATTCAACGGAATGATTCATCAGAAATCGGCCCCAGATCAAAAGGCAAATCGCAAAAGGCAAAACAGGAATATGTTGAAGGTATATCAGCGGTGTTAAAAAACACAGCTCGGTTTATCAAAGATGATGCCGACATTTTCATCGTTGCAAACGATCATTTCAATCTGTATCCTGAAATTGCCATTAAGGCTGATTTGGTGATTATTGAAAAATTCCAGCGTGCTGTTACCAAGCGTACACAGAAAGGGGATGATCCGTATCAGGAGACAATTTTCAGGATGAGAAAAAGGTTATGATGGCAATTTCAAACGCCCAAAAGCAGGATATAGCAGAGGTTTTACGAAGCAGTCTGCGATACAAACTGAACAACTATCATCCTGAACCAAACAGTATGCCTTTTCATACCCGATTGTTAGGTTCGGATCGCTTAGCGTTATTTTCATTTATTCATTCTCTCAATACCAATTTCGGTACGACAATTTTCGAACCCGTTGCTGTTGCATTAGCCAAATCCCGATTCAGACGGGTTGAGAGTCAGTTTGTTGTTGGCAATTGTATCAGCGAGAAAGCCCAACGGGAAATTCAACGGATCATGGATAATCTGACAACGGCGGATGAAGAGCCGGATAAAACAAAAGAATTGGAACGGATTCGTGCTGTTTGTCGGTCAGAGCCGTTGGTTAAAGTAAAACTGACACGGGTGGATTTGCTGCTTGAATCTTCAGCGAATGAGTTGTATCTGTTTGATCTAAAAACTGCCAAACCCAATAAAGGTGGGTTCAATGAATTTAAACGGACATTACTGGAATGGACGGCTGTAGCTCTGTATGAAAATCCGAATGCAGATATAAACGCTGCTATTGCTATTCCCTATAACCCTTATGAACCCAAACCTTATGCCCGATGGACAATGCGTGGCATGTTGGATTTGAAATCTCAGTTGTTGGTAGCTGATGAATTATGGGATTTCTTAGGTGGTAAAGGAACTTATGAAGAGTTGCTTGATATTTTTGAATCGGTCGGGATTGAGTTGAGGACAGAAATTGATGATTTTTTTATCAGATTCAAGTAGATTATAATTCATTTCTCAGAAAGGCACACTTCTTCCGATGCTTAAAAAAGAAAATCTCCAAGATGTTTATACGCTGTCGCTGATGCAGGAAGGCATATTGTTTCATGCCCTGTATGACAAGGATTCTGCCGCGTATTTTCAGCAGATGAGCTATGAAGTCTCTGGGCAGTTCGATACGGATATTTTCCGGCAAAGCTGGAACGTTCTAGTACGTCGGCACGATGTGTTAAGAACCGTATTTATCCACAAAAACGTACCCAGACCGCTCCAGTTTGTAATGAAAGAACGGGAGATTGATTTTTATACGGAAGATTTGAGCCATATCAGCCGACAAGATCAGCCTGCATATATCGAAGCCTTCAAACTAAAAGATCGCCAGCGATCATTCGATCTGAGCAAAGACATGCTGATTCGGGTCAGCGTGCTGCGATTAGGAGAGCAGTCTTTTTATATCATCCTGAGCTTTCATCATATTCTCATGGATGGCTGGTGTATGCCGATCATTCAGCAAGAACTGATCGGGATTTATGCAGCATTGAAAGCCGGAAAGCAGCCGATGCTTGCGCCGATCACACCATATCGGGACTATATTCAATGGCTGGAGCGTCAGGATAAGCAGGCATCTCAGGCATATTGGGCAAATTATTTAAATAGTTACGAGCATCTGGCAACACTGCCCAAAAAGCAGGGCGCGACAGGCTATATTCTGCAAAAATCAACAATAAAATTTGATAAAGAAATCAGCGCAAAACTATCTATTTTGGCTTCCCGCAATCAGGTAACACTCAATACCGTATTTCAGACCTTGTGGGGATTGCTGCTGTGCCGCTACAACAATACGAATGACGTGGTTTTCGGGGTTACGGTATCCGGTCGTCCGCCTCAGATTCAAGGTGTGGAGCGGATGGTGGGGCTGTTTATCAATACGATTCCGCTTCGGATTCGAATCGAACCCGATCAATCCTTCAATACTCTGCTTCGGAAAGTGCAGGAGGATAATTTTGCTTCGACAGCACACCATTATTACTCTCTGGCTGAAATTCAGGCAAACAGCCCGTTAAAGCAGGGGTTGACCGATCATATCATGGTTTTTGAAAGCTTTCCCGCAGATAGCCGCATGGATGATAGTGCCATCGGATTTGCAATCAGACAAAGCGATGAATTCGAGCAGACCAATTATGATCTTGAAATTACGGTGTTTCCGGGTGAAGAGATTGCGATGAGATTCGGATTCAATGCCCAAGCATTCAGCATGTCTCAGATAGAAACACTCGGAAAGTATTTCAGCAATGCGGCTCATGCGTTGCTGCACAATGATTCGATACGGATTCGGGAAATCGAACTTCTTGATGACAAAGAAAAAGCATTTCTGCTTGATGGCTTGAATGATACTTATCGCGATTATCCGAAAGACAAAAACATTATTGATCTGTTTGAAAAGCAAGTGAAACAAAGACCGGATGATATTGCGGTGATATCAGGAAGTCAAATTCTCAGTTACAAAACTCTGAATGAGCGGGTAAATCGCATTGCTCATTATCTGAGAAAAACCTATCACATTCAGCCCGATGATCCCGTAGGCATTATGGCAGACCGCTCCGAATGGCTGATGATCGGTATTCTGGCTATTCTGAAAGCTGGCGCGGCATACATTCCCATTGATCCCGAATATCCGAAAGAACGCATTGATTATATTATTGAAAACAGCGCGTGCAAAGCAATCGTTACCGAAGCGAAATATCTGACTGAACTTCCGGCATCTGTAACCGCGTGCGATATTCGCGCAATTCGGGAAACAGATATTTCCGATCCCGAAAAAATCATTCAGCCGCACCATCTGGCATACATCATTTATACCTCCGGCTCTACGGGAAAGCCCAAAGGCGTAATGCTCACGCATCAGGATGTGGTGAGTTTCAATGTCAACATGACCGAGGTTTTCGGATTTGCGCGTTCGGATCGGATGCTGGCGTTGACCACTATCACCTTCGATATTTCGGTTCTGGAACTGATTACCAGTCTGCTAACCGGCATGTCGGTGGTGATTTCACCGGATGCCGAAATTCGTGATCCGCAGGAAATTCTGGATAATATTACGAAATATCGGATTTCGGCATTGCAGGTTACGCCATCTCGGCTGAAGCTGCTTTGGGAAGATCAGGATATTTCCGTACTCGCGAATCTCAGGGTACTGCTCATCGGCGGTGAGCCTCTGCCCAAAGATTTGTTCGAGCGATTGAAGCCCGTGTTTGCCACGACAGATATATTCAATGTCTATGGACCGACTGAGGCAACAATATGGTCAACCGCGAAAAAGCTCAATGACGGCATTCTGAATATCGGCAAGCCTCTGATGAACGAATCCGTGCTGGTTTTATCTCAAGACAGACAGCTTGTGCCTTTCGGCGTAGTAGGTGAACTCTGCATCGGCGGAGACGGGCTTGCCAGAGGCTATTATCAGCGACCTGATCTGACAGAAGATCGTTTTATTCCGCATCCGTTCAAACCGGGACAGCGCATTTATCGAACCGGTGATTTGGGCAGATGGCTTGCAGATGGCAATATCGAATGCCTAGGCAGAACCGATGATCAGATCAAAATTCGGGGGTATCGGATCGAACTCGGAGAAATTGACGCGTGTTTGAAAAAGCATCCTGCGATTCGGGAAGCGGTGGTTGTGGCAAAAGACAAAGATTCGACCACCCGCGAGTTGGCAGCATATTTTATCAGCACCGAAGAATTGGGCATTGCGGAGTTGAGGAATTTTCTGAGCCGTTCTTTGCCGGAGTATATGATCCCGACATGGTTTGTCCGGCTTGACAAACTTCCCTTAACGCCCAACGGCAAAATTGACAAAAAAGCATTGCCCAGTCCTCAGCAGACAGGGCTTAAACCCGATACGGACTATGTTGCCCCGCGCAATGAACTTGAGCAGAAGCTGGCAATCATTTGGCAGGAACTTTTGCAACTTCAGCGTATTGGTATTTATGATAATTTTTTTGATGTGGGAACTCATAGCCTGAAAGCTACACGAGTTGTTTCCAGAATTCATAAAGAATTAGGAATCGAAATTCGGCTGCGAGATATTTTTACTTTTCCGACAATTGCAGGTTTATCCGAGATTATCCGCCAAAAAGAGACTTCTGCCCTGATTCGGATTACGCGCATTCCCGAAGCCGAATATTACGATCTGTCTCACTCCCAGCGCAGGCTTTGGATTTTGGATCAGATGGAAGGCGGATTTGTGGCATACAATATGCCGTCCGCATATCTCGTCAAAGGCAGACTCGATATTTCTGCGTTTGAAAAAGCGATTCACGCTCTGGTCATGCGCCATGAATCCTTGAGAACGGTTTTTGTGGTCAGAGACGGCGAACCCAAGCAGCTTATTCGCGAGAATGTCGGAAATATCTTAGAGGTTATTACTGATATTGATCCGGGCAACGCACATAAGCAAGCTGCCGAAGAAGCTGTAACACCTTTTGATCTTTCCGAAGGACCGTTATTCAGAGCAAAACTTCTGAAAACAGACGAGCAAGAATATATTCTCCTGCTCACCATGCACCATATCATCAGCGATGCGTGGTCTTCGGATGTGTTAAGCAAAGACCTGATGACGCTGTATCAGGCATACTCATCTGGACATGAACCGAGTCTGCCGAAACTGAGCATCCAATACAAAGATTATGCCGCGTGGCAGAATGCGCTGTTGGCTTCGGATCATATCAAAGACAGCATTTCTTATTGGAAAAGCAAATTATCCGGCGAGCTTCCGGTGCTGCAACTGCCGACCGATCTGCCTCGCCTGCCGGTTCAGACATACACTGGCAGAACATTGCATTTTACTCTGAATGAGCATATCAGCAGCAATCTGAGAATGCTCGGTAAAAGCCGCAATGCCAGTTTGTTTATGGTACTAATGTCAATGCTCAAAATATTGCTGCATCGCTATACGAATCAGGAAGATATCATTATCGGCTCTCCGGTCAGCGGCAGGATTCACCCGGATTTGGAATCTCAGATCGGTTTTTATGTCAATACGCTGGCACTGCGGGATCAGATTCATCCTGAAGACAGCTTTATCTCCGTATTGGAAAAAGTAAAGCAGACCACGCTGGATGCGTATCCGCATCAGGTATATCCGTTTGATCGGCTGGTGGATGATCTGAAATTGGCAAGAGACCTGAGC
>CAZMDM010000449.1:0-8594 GCA_964564775.1 uncultured Desulfonema sp.
GGTATCGGTGTGCGATCCGAGTTTCGGGATAAAATAGTCGATGCGTTCAAGCAGCAGGCTGGACAGAGTACGCGAAAATACGGCGGAACCGGACGCGGGCTGACAACCACCAAAAAGCTGGCCGAAATGACGGATGGAGAAATCAATCTCAGAAGGTAACCGGGCAAGGGCAGCGACTTTGAGTTTATTCTTCACATAGTGCCTGTATCATCTACGCTCCCCCAAGTTCAGGAAGACAAACTGCTTCAAGCGGACAATATGATATTCGAACCCGCGACTATTCTGATCGCGGATGATGTAGAAATGAACCGTCAACTGGTAAAATCATTTTTGGATGATACGAATCTCCGTATGGTGGAAGCCGAAGACGGAGAGCAGGCAGTTTCGGCAGCCGAAGCTGCTGTGCCGGATATTATTCTGATGGATATCAGTATGCCGGTTGCAGACGGATATGAAGCAACCCGGCAGATCAGGAGCAATGAGCGTCTGAAACATATTGCCGTGATCGCCCTAACGGCTCATGCCATGACTCAGGAAAAAGAGCGGATTCTTGCAGCAGGATTTGACGGCTATCTGACCAAGCCGGTCAGCCGAGTCGCATTATTCCGGGAATTGGCGCGATTTATCCCATATTCGACCAAAGAAGATGATGAAGCGGAAAATACGGATTCCCGCATAGAACTGCCGCAGGAGACGCTTGAAAAACTTCCCGAAATCATCACACAGCTTGAAACCGAACTGGCACAGATATGCGAATCTGCCAAAACCAGCGGCTATTTTGATGATATTGAAGATTTTGCAAATAAGATCAAATGTTTCGGAGAACAGCATTCTTTGGAAATACTTATCTCACTGGGCAAGGAATTGCTGCTTCGTGTCAGCAATCTGGATATTGACAAGATTGAAGCCGCGTTGAATTCATATCCGGCTTTGGTTGAAAAAATCAAGTCATATCAAACTACCGATTAAAAACAGGATAGGAGATTCGGATGCAAAAAATTTTGTTTTGTGCAATGATTATAATGATTTTATCTACACCGGCTTGTACTCGTCAGGGATGGTATGAGGGATTCCAACAATCTCGGAAGGAGCAATGCTACAAACTTCCGGATCAGGACAGAGAAAATTGCCTGAAACAGACTGAGAAAAGCTATGAAGAATATCAGAGGGAAAGACAGGAAATTTTGAGAAATCAGAACTGAGGCATCGCTTTGCTGCCAGATGCCAATCTCAAACCGATTTTTCCTCAAATAAGGACAATACCTTTGAACCATTGGAAATCACTTCTGCAAGCCTCGATTAGCGGCGCGGAAGCATTGAATAAGTATATTCCGACAGATACTGATACTGTCAGACAGGTCATTGCACGCTATCCCATGCGGATCAATCCGTATTATCTGTCGCTGATCCGTGAAAAAGACGATCCGCTTTGGAAACAGGCAGTTCCCGATATTGCCGAAATCGAAGATGATGACGGGCTGGATGATCCTCTGCACGAGGAAATGCAGTCTCCGGTTGCGAATCTGATTCATCGCTATCCGGACCGGGTGGTGATGCTGGTATCGGGACAGTGTGCCATGTTCTGCCGATACTGCATGAGAAAACGCAGGGTCGGGCAGGCTGCGGCAATCACTTTCGAAACCATTCGCTCAGGCATTGACTATATCCGAAATCATTTACAAATCCGAGATGTGATTTTATCCGGAGGCGATCCTTTGCTGCTGGAAGATGAGCAGATCGGGGATATCTTAATGAAGATTCGGGCGATTTCGCATGTCGAAATTATTCGTATTCACAGCCGGATTCCCTGCACGCTGCCTCAGCGCATTACTCCGCAATTGTGTGAGATTTTAAAAAAATGTCATCCCTTGTATCTCAATACGCATTTCAATCATCCTGATGAAATCACCGCAGAATCTTCGACTGCCTGCGCCATGCTTGCGGATGCCGGGATTCCCTTGGGATGTCAGACCGTTCTGCTCAGGGGCGTGAACGATACTGCCGAAGTGATGAAACGATTGATGCAGAAACTGATGATGATCCGGGTAAAACCCTATTATATTCATCAGGCGGATTTGATCAGAGGCACACGGCATTTTCATACCCATCCTGAAATCGGGCTTGAAATTATGAAAAAGTTACGAGGCTATACATCGGGAATGTGCGTGCCGCAGCTGATGATTGATCTTCCGGGCGGCGGCGGAAAAATTCCTTTGGTTCCCGAATATGTGATTGAAAAACAAATTGATAAATGGCTGATTCGGAATTATGAAAACAAAATATTCGAATATGGCATTGGAAGCCTGAAAAAATAGTGAGTAGTGGCTAAATGTCTTGACAAATAGCTCTTTGCAAGATTATAGCAATTCTATAATTTGGAGGAAACATGAAAAAATTTATACAGAGTTTGTGTGTGGCGGTCATGGTGCTTTCAGCAGTATCCGCATTCGGACAACAGGCTGATAAAATTGATGTGATTCACATCGCAACCCCTGAATACAAAGATCAGACGAATAAAGACGGAACAGGATTGTATTTCGACATTGTTCGGGGAGTCTATGAACCTGAAGGAATCAGAATGACGTTTGAAATCGTTCCGTGGAAGCGTGCTGAGAAAATGTTGGAAGACAAGCAGGCGGATGCAATGGTGTGCGCTCTTCGGAGAAAAGAACGTCTGACTCCCAAGTATCCGATGTTTATGGAATATCTTGCAGTATTTTTCAAAAAAGAAACTGTCGGGGAATGGAAAGGGATTCAAAGCCTTAACAACAAAACGGCAGTATGGATGCGAGGCTATGATTTTCATGAGGATGAACGTCTGAAAGGCATCACATTCAAAAAATGGGATGAGGTAGATGATTATGAGACCGGGTTGAGACTGATTGAAAAAGGCAGACATGATTTTTTCATAGACGCTTTGGTAGATATGAACGGATATATCAAAACCCAAAAACCGGACATGACGGTTTATCAGGTGGAAACGCTGAATGGTCAGAAAACCTATATGTCGTTTGCCAAAACTCCGAAATCCGACAAGCTGATAGAGATTTACGATAGGCGGATCATGGTATTGTTCAAATCCGGCGAATTGCAGAAAATGTATGAAAAATGGGATATCAAATTTGCTCCCGAAGCTTGGAATGAATAGTGCCAAGATGGTCTCGGCAAAAAAATTATGGACAAAAAAACATGACATCATCTGAACCTCCCTGCCTGATTCTGGCGTCCAAATCTCCCAGAAGACGCTATCTCTTAAGACAGGCAGGCTTGTCTTTTTCCGTGATTCCGAGCGATTTCGATGAAAACAGCGTGCCTATGACATCGCCGGATCAATATGTAAAAATCCTTGCTGAATCCAAAGCCGGAGAAATTTCAGCTTTGTATCCCGATAGCTGGGTCATTGGTGCGGATACGATTGTCGTGATTGACAATATGATTCTGGGCAAACCCGAATCGCGTGAGGATGCCCGTACCATGCTCCGAAAACTCAGCGGACAGACGCATCAGGTATTTACCGGATATGCGATTCTCTGCAAGTCCGCAAATCGGCGATTTTCGGATACCGTGAAAACCGATGTTACGTTCAAGGAACTGAGCGAGGCAGACATCGAATGGTATATCCACACCAAAGAACCGTTCGATAAAGCCGGCGCGTATGCCATTCAGGGCTTGGGAACATTTCTGGTGAAGCGCATCAACGGTTCTTACACCAATGTCGTGGGGCTGCCGGTCTGTGAAGTGATCGAATTTCTGATCCGGGAAGGCGTGATCGGGCTGACTGCCAAAAACGGAATGCCGTGTTTATGAAAGAACGAATCGGGAATATCCGAAAGCAGATTCATCAAGTGGCGACAAACTGCGGCAGAAATCCGGCAGAAATCCGGCTGGTCGGAGTGAGCAAAACCTTTCCGGCAGAGATCGTGCGTCAGGCTATTGAAGCTGGAATGGATACTCTGGGCGAAAACTATATTCAGGAAGCCAAAGAAAAAATCGCTCTCCTCGCCTCCTATCCGGTATCATGGCATTTTATCGGTCATCTTCAGACCAACAAAGCCAAGTATGCAGTGAAGCTTTTCGAGCTGATTCATACGGTGGACAGTCTGAAACTGGCACAGGAACTGAACCGTCAGGCTGCCAAGATCGGAAAAATTCAGGAGATTCTGATCGAGGTCAATGTCGGAAACGAGGAGACCAAATCGGGCGTATCAACGGAGGAGGCTCTGCCGTTGATACGGCGCATTGCCGAGTTGCCGCATTTGTCTGTCAAAGGCTTGATGACGATTCCACCGTTTTATGACGAACCCGAAAGAGTGAGACCGTATTTCAGGGCGTTGCGGGAACTTCGGGATACAGTCCGAGCGCAATCCATTCCCGGAATCTCGATGAACGAATTGTCAATGGGAATGAGCGGAGATTTTCAGACTGCAATTGAGGAAGGCGCGACGATGGTGCGGATCGGGACCGCGATTTTCGGGGGGAGAAGAGTATAACAACGAGGTAAGCAGCAGAATGCTGCCTGATTTTTTGCAATCTCAGCCCAGAAATTGGGAGGATTGAAAAACAAAAAATCAGTCATTTCAGGGATCAGTAATCTTATCGTTATATCAACAGTATGTGAAGCCGTTGTCTTCAGGCTAACAATCATCAAAATTCCCTCGGAGTTCCTTACGAATTGCCATGCCCAAAGCTTCCATCGTATAAGGTTTTCGGATGTATGCTCCTGCTCCGAGTTTCTGGGCTTCCCGAACCTCGTCGGTTTCGGCAAAACCACTGACAATCAGGGCTTTCTGGGCAGGATGACGGCGTATAATCTCCCGATACGTTTCCAATCCGTTCATATTTCCCGATAATATCATATCCAGCACAATCAGATCGGCAGAATGATGCTTCAGATATTCTACAGCTTCCTGACCCGAAGCTGCTGAATCTGCAATATAGCCCAATTTTTCAAGCATTTCACAGATTAGTTCACGCTGAGTTTCTTCATCGTCAATCACCAGAATTTTTTCGTTATTTCCAAGATACGATTCTATCGGGATTTTTTCGGCGGCACATGACTCAGGAACCTCCTGACATAACGGAAAATACAGATAAAATGTCGTTCCGTCCGAGCCACTGGCAACATTGATATATCCCCGATGTTCCTGCATCGTGTTCCAGACAACCGTCAGCCCCAATCCGGTTCCACTTCTGCCCATAATTTTTTTGGTATAAAACGGATCGAAAATACATTCGAGATCACTCGGACTGATGCCGGAACCGTTATCCGATATGCTCAAAACCGCATATTCTCCTGCCGGAATTTCTCCGTAGCCTTTCAAAGGCTTGTCCAATATGCAATGCTGAGTCGCAACAATCACTTTTCCGCTTCCGCTAATGGCTTCGAACGCATTGGTGAGCAGATTCATAATAACTTTTTTGATATGAACCGAAGAACATAAAATATATAATGGTTTCTGATATATATAAATATCAAAACTCACAGACGGATGTCTTTTTTCGATATCCACTTGTTCAGGAGAAGACTGATATTCCTGAAGAATCTCATTAAGATTTTCAATGTGCCGGCGCAAAGAAATACTCCGCGTAATCGAAATCAAATCGGATACGACAGCTGCGGCTCTCTCGCCCGATGCGCGTATGATTTCCAAGGGTCTGCGAAGTTTGCTGTCTTGAGGAATCTGCATCAGCAGCAGTTCGGGATAGGTAACAAGTCCCGATAGAATATTATTCAGATCGTGCGCCACGCCGCCTGCCAGCAGCCCCAATGCCTCCATTTTTTTGGCACGGGCAAGGTCTTCTTCCAGCAATCTTCTGTCTTCTTCGGCTTTTCTGATTTCCGTGATATCCTGAGTAAAGCCTAACATTCTGACAGATTTCGAATTTTTCATCAACCATACGGACAGACGTACCGGAAAAACCGTGCCGTCTTTGTGAATATATTCTTTTTCATATTCATCCGAATACCCCCGAGTCAAGACTGTTCCCGAACAATCTTTCTTTCGATCTCATACCATTTTTCCGGCGTGAACTGGGTATATTTCATGCCTGCCATTTCTTCGACCCTGTATCCGAGCATCTGTGCAAACGCGGGATTGACTTCTTCGATAACCCCGTTTTTATTTGAAAATGCAATCCCCAAACGGCTGCTTTCGAAAAGCCCGCGATATTTTTCCTCGCTTTCGACAATGGTCTGCCGCATATTTACTTCTTTGCGGCGCCGGCGCAGAATATCGAGAACAAGTAAAACAACAAGTCCTGCCAGCAATATAAAACAAACTATGATAATCCATACCAATCCGGTATATTCATGATAAAACGGAAAGGGTCTGTTGATAATATCGCTGTTACGCGGCAGAGATTTTTCATCAATTCCTATTTTTTTCAAACAATTATAGTCAAACCTGAATATACTCGGCGTGTCATAAATGATAGGAATATCTTTTGCTGCTTTTCCTTTTAAAATATCAATCGTCATTTCCGCCGCAACTTTTGCCATCATTTCCTCGCTGACGACTGCTCCGCCGACAGCCCCGTGTCCCACATCAATATATTTCAGAGTATAAAATGGGAGTTCACACAATTTTGTCAAATCTTCCAATATCTTCAAATTATTAGTATATGTTCTTCCGGCTTTGTCTTTGAGAAATACTGTGAAAATAATCGGAGTCTCAGCAGGCAGAGAGCGAAGTTCCGATTTTACAGCATCCAAGCTTTCATTTCTCAGCATAAAAAAACTGATGCCGAATTCTTTTTCAACCTGTTTGAACATTTCGAAAATGTGCATGGTCGAAGGACTTCCGTCAGCAATAATGCCGATTTTTTGCGTATTCGGATGAATGCGCCGGATAAGCTCGACAGAGCTTCTGATATCGGGATTTTCCGCAATTCCGGTAATATTGCTGTGTTCTCCGATCCGTTTATCTGTAAAATTATTGGGCGCGCAGAAAATCAGAGGAATATTCGGAAACAGTTTGTCCCGTCTCGCCAGCACGAAATCCAAAGCAGGATCATCTGTGGTAATCACTGCTTTCAAAGGAACAGAACGGTATTTTGCCTGATATAATGCCTCAAAATAGTTCAAAATATCTGCATGACGATTCCGAATATCATCCAGATATTCGATATGCAGTTCCAAAGCCATATCTGTTTTATCGAATACAGAATGAAATCCCTTCATCAGTCCTTGGGACCATGGCAGGTTCTCATGGTAGGAATGTAAAATGAGAACATGATTTCTCTCTGAAGAAAACACCGGTATGACTGTAAATCCCAGAAAGAGAAACACTATGAGGCGGGATATTTTCATATTTGGATAACTTTATCCGCAAGCTGCATGGCAGTAACAATATCCAGCATATTGGTCGTTTCGCCCACGCGCTTTTTCTCCAGCAGATTGAAATGAGACAAGCAGGTTCCGCAGACCAGAATTCTAACGCCGCTTTTTTCCAATTCCTGAAGTATCGGCAAGGTCTCAGCACCTTCGATTGCAAGCTTCACGCCGTTGTTGAGATATGCCATCAGCCATAATTCTTCTCCCATTTCTTTGAGTGTTTTCAGAAAATTCAGCATCAGTTTGGCGCCGAGTTCATCATCGCCATGTCCGATGCAGTTCGAACTAACCACGACCATAATTTTCTGTGATGCCAAAGACTCGGAAGTTCTTTGCGCTGTCGCATCGGATATATCCCCGCGTGTCGCGCGGATATGAAATTCGCTGCCTTTCTGTTCAATAGAAGCGTTGAATTGCCGGGATTCCAAGAATCTGATGACGTTCTGACGGGATGCCTCATTGTCCACAATCACGGTCAGAACATCAGGCGCATTGTTTTCAATCGCTTTTTTGGTCAACAATACCGGCGCGGGACAGGACAGTCCGCGGGCATCGATTTCAGTTGCCATAATGCTTCTCCTCTTATGATGATAATAAAAGAGGTCTATTATGTTTATACTGTTTTGTCAAGCAGCAAACTGCAAAATCATGCCATAAAAATTCGCCCAAACTGGCATACTGCTTTATCGATCTCTTTTCAAGGTTTAGCGATTTTTAAGCTTCCACCGCTGATACACCAGCCAAAGCCTAACCGCACTCTGAATCAGAATCGGAATGGTTCCGGTGAGGATTGTCGTGTTGAAAAGAGGCAGAAATATCGGAAGCAAGTTTTTAAAGCCGCTCACACCGACAATCGCGGGAATTATTGATCCAATTCGGAAAGAATATAACACGCGGCTCAATTTTTGAAGATTTCACGCCATGCGCCATTGCAAAATACGACAGGCTTTGATAAACGCTGAGATTATCGTAGAATCCGAAGAAATCCAGCAGAAATCCCATCATTTTGTGGGATTCTCTCGGATATTTCAGCACATCGAGATGGTTGATGAAAATTTTTCCCGCTGAAAGGCTTTGTCAGTGCAGACAGGCATTTGAGAAGTGTGGTTTTGCCCGCGCCGTTGGGTCCCACCAACGCAGAGATGGCCCCCCCGGCGAAGCGTAAAAGAAATATCATCTATGGCACGACGTCCCGAATATTCGTGCATCAGATGCTCAACTGAAATCATGTTTCAATCCTGAAATGTTCGGGGACTTGTCC
>CAZMDM010000450.1:0-3124 GCA_964564775.1 uncultured Desulfonema sp.
ATCTGCAACTGCTCTGAAAATCACCTGATCCAGATACGGTTTGCCGCCCCAGAAGTCTTTGTTCGCCTCCAGAATAACGCGCTCATCCTTCATCCATTTGACGAATCTGAAGGCTCCCGTACCGACAGGATTGTTTTTGAAGCTTTCGCCGAGATTCGAAACCGCGGTCGGGCTGACAATAGCTGCAAAACTCATCGCCATGTTGGCAAGAAACGGCGCGTCCCGGCGTTTCAGCTTGAAAATCACGGTTTCATTGTCTTTTGCTTCGATACTGTCAACTGTTTTATCCATATCCATGCTCAGCCAATATTCGGCAGGCGGCTGTTTTTCAGGAAATGTCCACTGATCTTTGAAAAATTTCACATTCTTTTCTTTCATCATTCTGCCAATGGAAAATACGACCGCATCTGCATTCATTTCGGTTCCGTCATGAAATCTGATGCCTTTGCGAAGGTGAAACGTATAGATAAGCCCGTCTTCGGAGATATTCCATGAAGCTGCCAGACCCGGCACGACATCAGTCGTTTCATCCGAGTATGAAAGCAGTTGCTCGAACAGATTATTGCAAACCATAAATGAATTGCCGTCGGTTTCAAAAGCAGGATCAAGCCCTGTACTGTCCCCGTCTCTTACCAGCATCAGTGTTCCGCCGAATTTGGGTTCTTCAGCACCTGGTGCTGCGGCAATCATCAGTATCCATAAAACTGCCCATATCCCGATCTTTTTCATCGATCTGTTCTCCTTTTTCCTTTTGCCCGAACTGCTTATTGTCTGCCAGACCGTCTTGATAGCAGAAAATCGTTCCAAAGTAAAGCATCTGAACGTCTTAATAGTTCTTATGAACCTTACGGAGCGTATCATCGGATATGGCGGGGAGATCAGAGTAGGGGGAATCCCCTGTGATTGCCCTGTGAGCATGGGTAGCACGGGGACTTACCCCTACATTGTATTATGTCAGAAAATATACAGATGGGTACTTATCAACAGGTATGAGCGGAATTATTCGGTTTCGATTTTTGCTTTACCCTGCGGAGTCAGCAAGGAAGCCACATATCCACGGCTCATTTCGACCTGAATTTTATCTTTACCCACACCCATTTCCACGATCATCGTATTTTCATCCAAAGACACAATGCGTCCGTGAAATCCGCCGTTGGTCAAAATCCGGTCGCCTTTTTTCAGATTATTCAGCATTTCCCGGTGTTCTTTGGCTTTTTTCTGTTGAGGACGGATCAGCAGAAAATAAAAAATGGCAAACATCAGAATCAGGGGGATGAGACTGGCAAACCCACCTCCTGCTCCTGCATCTCCGGCTCCGCCAGGACCCGGACCCATTGCATACGCAAGATTAATCAAAATAAAAAACCCTCCTTATGGTTGAAATACCCGTTCGAAAATGCTGCCGATATACTTTAAATGATAGCTCACGTCAAATATTTCTTCGATTTTTTCCTTGCCGAGATATCCGCATATCGTGCCATCCGACAGTATCAGGGTTTTGAAATCATTGCGTTCCTGCCACACTTTCATGGCATTGGTCTGTACCAGACGATACGCGTCTTCCCGGCTGCATCCCGCGTCTGCCAACGCCAGCAGAATCTGCTGAGAAAAAATCAGCCCTTTGAGCCGGTTGAGATTTTCTTTCATGTTTTCAGGATAAACCAAGAGATTCTCGATCAATCCGGTCAGGCGGGCAAGCATGTAATCCATGAGAATCGTGCTGTCCGGCGCGATCACCCGTTCCACCGATGAATGGCTGATATCCCGCTCATGCCACAATGCCACGTTTTCCATTGCCGCAATCGCATTGGAACGCACCACCCGTGCCAGTCCGCACAGATTTTCGGACCCGATGGGATTGCGTTTGTGCGGCATGGCAGAAGAACCTTTCTGCCCTTTGGAAAAATATTCTTCGGCTTCCAAGACTTCGGTTCTCTGCAAATGACGGATTTCCAAAGCGATTTTTTCAACCGTAGATGCCACGATTGCCAACGCGGAAAAAAATTCCGCATACCGATCCCGCTGAATAATCTGAGTCGAAGCCGGCGCGGGCTTGAGTTCCAATTTTTCGCAGATGTATGCTTCGACTTGGGGCGGAATATTGGCAAATGTGCCGACAGCACCGGAAATTTTACCATAACTGATCGTTTCGATGGCATTTTCAATACGCTTCCGATTGCGGCGCATTTCATCGTACCAGACTGCAAGTTTCAAGCCGAAGGTGATCGGTTCGGCATGAATGCCGTGAGAACGCCCGATCATCACCGTATCTTTATGCTCGAAAGCCCGCTTTTTAATGGCTGCCATGAGCTTGTCGCAGTCGTCCAGAATGATTTTTCCAGCTTGCCGGAGCAGATACGCCATTGCGGTATCCAGAACATCCGAGGAGGTGAGTCCCCGATGAATATAGCGGGAATCGGGTCCCACATACTCGGCAACGCAGGTTAAAAAGGCAATGACATCATGCTTGGTTTCAAGTTCGATCTGCTCGATTCTTTCCACGGAAAATGCAGCTTTATTGCGGATGTTTTCAGCCGCTTCTTTGGGAATCAAGCCTATTTTTGACATTGCCTCACAAGCCAGAATTTCCACTTTCAGCCATGCGGCATACTTGCTTTCGTCTGTCCAGAGGTCTCCCATGACCTTCCGGGTGTAACGCTTAATCATGTTTCTCCTTATATTGTCAGATAGTTGAATTACTGTTGGGGTCTTAGCGCAGTAACCTGAAGCGCATAAATCACTTCTTCCTGTCCGATTTTGCCATCGCCGTTGACATCCGTGTCTGTATAAACCGTAACCGTTATCCCGTCAAGAACCTTCAGACCGGCAATCACATCCATAAGATCAACATTCTTATCATGGGTAATGTCTCCCTTTGGAAAATCATTAGCAGGCGGATCAATCTCTTTGCTGGTATCCACCACCGCCCATACACGATAGGCAGTGGTTTTGAATCTCTGAAAAATCGCACCGGTGGAAAAATCCGCATACCATGCCTTGGTTTGATCCGCAGCATATTCTGTGGATGTCCAGAATATGAAAGGGGTCGAGGGTTTGGAAAACTCGCTGTAAACAGTCGGTGAGGAAGTTTCATAATTGACAATAGATTTGAGCTCTTCTACCG
>CAZMDM010000451.1:0-6640 GCA_964564775.1 uncultured Desulfonema sp.
TGCGGCTGCATTTTGCTGCTCAACAAATGGGGTACGGTGAAAGACAATGATGACAAAACAATCGCGAGAATTTGCGATGAGCTGAAATATGCTGCCAAATTTCTGAGCTTTGCGCCCGCGATCACGGTTTCCGCAGCCACAGGACTTCGAATATCCAAAATTTTTCCGATGATTGACGAGGTATATGCCCAGTACAACAGCCGTATCAGCACAGGACAGGTGAATCGAATTGTGGAAGACGCGCTAGAAAGAAACCCGATGCCGATGCACAACGGCAGACGGGTGCAAATCTATTATGCCTCGCAGGTATCGGAAAAGCCGCCCACCTTTGTGCTATTTCTCAATTACCCGGAAGCAGTGCATTTTTCTTATGAAAGATATCTGATCAACAGTTTCCGAGAAGCAGCAGGCTTGGACAAAACGCCGATACGTCTGATTTTCCGGCAGCGTACCGGTAAAATCGCATTCGGAAAAAAAAATAAGGAGCATTGACTATGAAAGTGCTTGCATTCAACGGCAGCGCTCGCAAAGACGGCAATACTGCCATTATGATCCGCTACGCGCTCGAAGAGATCGAAAAAGAAAATATTAGCACCGAGATGATCCAGTTGTCTCATGCCAACATTCACGGCTGTATCGCGTGCTACAAATGCGCTGAAAAGAAAAATCGGCGATGTGCTGTGGACAATGATGTTGTCAATACCTGTATTGATAAAATGCTTTCCGCAGACGGCATAATTTTGGCATCTCCGACCTATTTTGCGGATATGACGCCGGAACTCAAAGCATTGATCGACCGCGCGGGTATGGTTGCCAGGGTCAACGGCGATATGTTCAAACGCAAAGTCGGCGCGGCAGTCGCAGTTGCACGCCGCGGGGGATGTATTCATACCTTTGATTCGATCAATCATTTCTTTTTCATCAGCCAGATGATTGTTCCGGGTTCGGATTACTGGAACATGGGATTCGGCAGAGACAAAGGCGATGTTGAAAAAGATACCGAAGCCATTCAAACCATGCGAGTTCTGGGGCAGAATATGGCGTGGCTATTGAAAAAGCTGAACTCTTAAAGGGAGAGATATGGCACGATTTGCGTTTTTATTTGCTCTGGCATTTTTTATGGCATTCGCTCTTTTAAAAAACTGGAAGCGTCCGTTTTTTATCGCTCTGGCGTTTATGATTGTCCTCTCCGCTTATTTTTACATCTCTATGAAACAGATCGAAGATGAGGTCAAGACGGTTCCGACAATCCGAACTATCGAAACGGTTCGAATTTTATACAGCAGCGATCAAAAAACGCTTTTCAATGATCCCGAATTTCAGGAAATGCTCAAAAAGAACTACGGAATCGTGCCGGACGGAACAAAACTGGAACGTTCCGATACACTGAATCCCGAAACCGTTCTCGGATATGACGGAATTTGGCTTTCGAAACATGCGAATATCACAGAATATAAAGCATCCGAAGCTATATTTCAGACCCGCACAGTGCTGTATTCATGGCGTGAAATTGCAAAAGCCCTGATACATCAGGGAATTGTAGAAAAAAAAGGCAAAAGACATGTGATTGTCCGCCCTGAAAAACTCCAAGACTTGGAGCATCAGGGACGGACTTATGAATTTATCGGAATTTCAGGGCGATATGAAAAAATTCGGGTGCTATCTGCAAATGCGGATACAGATGCGGAAATGTTGTTCGACCGCTATATTAGGCAGGGAGAATTATCGTATCCCCTGATTTCGGCACCGGAAAATCTGATCATCGAATGGTATCAGACTCAGCCTGCGTATCGCGAAAAGATCAGAAAAGAAATCGTGATCTTGGAATATGAGCCGTCTAAGATTGAGCCGCATTCTTTTGCCGCATTGACAGATCAGGGGAAAAAACTGCTTTCGGTATTGAAAAAGCCGGAAGTCCAGCAGTTTATCAGCCGAAAATACGGTCTTCGCTTCGGCGCGGGGGAACTCGACAAACAGGCTGCAGATGAGCTTGGGCTTACTGAGAAGTTGCAGCAATAATACATCCCTGCGGGATATCGTCTCCCGCAAGGATGTTCTGAAAAAGCCTCAGAAGCGGCATGAGTTTTGTGAATTATTTGAACGGCGGAGAATACATCAAGCCGCCCTTGGTCCAAAGATTGTTGAACCCTCTTTCAAGAGCAAGAGGAGTGTTGACGCCGACATTGCGTTCGAATACTTCGCCATAATTGCCGACAAGCTTGACAATGTTATATGCCCATTTTTCATCCAAGCCCAATGCCTGTCCGTTGCCCGGAGTAACTCCCAGAAATCTCTGAATATCCGGGTTCGGGCTTTTGAGCATCTCATCCACATTTTTGGAAGTGATTCCCAATTCTTCCGCATTGATCATTGCCAGCACCGTATAATCCACAATGTCTCTCCACTGGTCATCTCCATGACGTACTGCGGGCGACAGAGGCTCTTTGGAAATGATTTCAGGCAAAATCATATAATCCGCGGGGTTGGGAGCTACCGAACGGATACCGGCAAGCTGGGAGGTATCGGAGGTCAGACAATCGCACCGACCGGCAAAAAAGGCTTTATTCAATTCGGTATTACTCTCGATAACTACTGGTTTCCACTTCATATTATTTGCCCTGAAATAATCTGCGGCATTCTGTTCGGTGGTGGTACCGGGAAGCACGCATACGGTTGCTCCGTCCAATTGTTTCGCACTTTTGACATTCAGCTTTTTGGTAATCAGAAAGCCCTGACCATCATAATAGTTGGGATGGGTGAAATTCAGTCCCAAAGAGGTATCACGGGTCAGAATACGGGTGGCATTGCGGCACAGCACATCCACTTCTTTGGATTGCAATGCGGTAAATCTCTGAACCGCCGTAAGAGGAGTGAATTTGACTTTTTCGGCATCCCCAAAAATGGCCGCTGCGATTGCCCGTCCTGTATCCACATCCAGCCCTTTCCACACCCCTTTGTCATCTGGCATTCCGAAGCCGAACAACTGTCCGTTGACACCGACCTGTACAAATCCTTTTGCCTTCACCGCGTCCAGAGTTTCACCGGCAAATGCCATGCTGCATACCATTGACAGTGCGACTGCCGCAATCATCCATACTTTCGACGTTTTCATTTCTCTTCTCCTTTAAGATTGATAATCTTCTTCCGGCAGATGATTGAACAAAATTCATCTGCTAAATATGACTTTGACCTGTTAGCATAAAAAGCCGGTATTTAGCAAGAAAATCCTAACGAGTTTTTTCTTGACCATAAACTTTTTTAAGCATAATCTGAAATAAACTGCCGAAACCTGAAACAACTGATCGATAAATTCAGATCGAATATAAGGGGGAATAATGAAATCTTTAAAAAAACAAAAGCATTATCTGATAAGTATCTTGTTTTCTCTGCTCATAGGATGTTCGGACCAATCGGCTGATATTGTCGAGTTGAAGCATTATCCGATGGACAACACGGAAGGACTGATTACCCAGTCGGATGTTCGGACAGACACCCGGATTTCGAGCGACCAGAAAGCTTCTGTGCAGATTACAGCAAAACAGCCGACCATCGTGAGGCTTTACGAGGTCAGAGATATTGATGTTGAGAACGCACGTCTGACATATCAGGCAAAGCTTCGCACAGAAGCCCTTGAAGGAACAGCATATTTGGAAATGTGGTGCCATTTTCCCGGAAAAGGCGAGTTTTTTTCACGAGCGGTTCAATCCCCTCTGTCAGGAACAAGTGACTGGGTGTCTCAGGAAACCCAGTTTTTTCTGAAAAAAGGCGAAAAGCCGGATTATGTTTCTCTGAATCTGGTTATCGAAGGAAAAGGTACGGTGTGGATTGATGATATCCGCCTGATAAAATCGCGATTGTAAGGAGGATTAAAATCAGGATAAGATGGAAAACGATTATTACCAAATTCTGGGGATTGCCCCTGATGCGGATGCCAAGCGTATCCGTGAAGCATATCGGGAACTTGCGTTCAAATATCATCCTGATCGCAACACCGGCGATCCGAATGCTGCGGAAACCATGAAATCCGTCAATGAGGCGTACGCAGTATTGTCGAACCCTGCCAAACGCAGCGAATATGATGCCATGCGGACGCGGTTTGGCTCTTCTGCATATCAGGAATTCAGGCATACGCATTCGGACCAGGATATTTTCAGCGGCTCGGACATCAACGAAATTTTCGAAGAAGTTGCCAAAACTTTCGGACTGCGCGGGTTTGACGATATTTTCAAAGAATTTTACGGACAGCAGAGCTTGAAAAATTTTCATTTCGGAGTACCCGGTTTTGGTGGCAGAGGATTCGTATTTTTCGGCGTATTCGGGATCATGCCGATTCTGAACTTACTGAAAAGCCTGCTGTTTTCCCCGTTTTCTGGCTTTCTGCCCAAAGGAGCGGGCTATACGGAAATTTCCGGAAAAGGCAGAGATATTGAGGATGAAATCACTATCGGTTCTGATCTTGCTGAAACCGGAGGACCTTATGCCTATCTTCACAAAAAAACCTCTCAGAAGCTTATCGTCAAAATCCCGTCCGGCATCAGAGACGGTCAGCGCATCCGCCTTGCCGGTCTAGGAGAGAAACGCAGAAATACGGATACGCCCGGTGACTTGTATCTGAATGTCCGAATCCGCACAGGAATATTGGATAAAGTTAAAAACCTCTTGAAATTCAATATTTAATCCCTAAAATCCGTTCATTTTATAAAAGTCTTAAAAAAATATTTGACAAATCTCAGCAAAGAGATGTAAAATACTTTCTCAACTAGGACCGAGCGCTCGTTCAAAATCGAGCGCAATAATTTTTTTGCCATAAAAAAACCGAGCGCTCGTTCAATAAAAAAGCGTTAAAAAAAGGAGTGTTGCCGCACATACACCTTGTTTTTTTGATTTTCAACAAAAAATGATGAAGGAGAGAGGATGAGCCATCACAATACACTGAACATGACGGACTATGACAAAACCTATAAAGAATTCAGGTGGGGATGTCCGGAATATTTCAATTTTGCGGGGGATGTGATTGACAAATGGGCAAAAGACCCGGATAAACTCGCTATGTGGTGGGTTGATGACGAGGGGCATGAAATCAGACGGACATTTGCCGAGTTGAGCAAAAAATCGAAACAACTGGCAAACGTGCTGAAAGCCAATGGCGCGAAAAAAGACGATGTGGTATTGGTGGTTTTACCCCGAAATATCGAATGGTGGGAAACCGTTACCGCGTGTATCCGCATGGGCGTTATGCTGGCTCCGGGAACGACTCAGTTGACTTCCAAAGACCTTGAGTATCGCGCAAATACCTCCGAAGCGGTCTGCATTATCACCAACAACGAGATTGCCGCAAAATTCGAAGAAGTTCAGGACAGATGCCCGACAGTAAAAACCAAAATCATTGTGGAAACCCCGCGCGCGGGATGGCAGTTTTATAGCGATGTGGTAAGCAAGGCATCGGATCAGTTCGAAACTGCAAAAACCCGCTACGATGATAACTGTTTGGTTTATTTCACTTCAGGTACGGTTGGCATGCCAAAAATGGCGCTGCATACCCACACTTCCTATCCGCTTGCACATCAGGTTACCGGTAAATTCTGGCTCGATCTGAAGCCCGATGATCTGCATTGGAATATCAGCGATACCGGATGGGCAAAAGCTGCGTGGAGCAGTTATTTCGGGCCTTGGTTCTGCGGTGCAGCTCAGTTTATCCATCATACCAACCGTTTCGATCCCAAAAAGACGCTCGAACTCTTGCAGAAATATCCGGTAACCACCATGTGCGGCGCGCCCACGATTTATCGGATGCTGGTACTTCAGGATTTAAGCGCATACCAATTTGCAACGCTTCGTCACTGTGTAGGCGCAGGTGAGCCGCTCAACCCCGAAATCATCGAGGTCTGGAAAAAAGCCACCGGATGTACGATCCGAGACGGTTATGGACAGACCGAAACCGTTCTGTTATGCGCCAGTTTTCCCTGCATCGAACCGCGTTTCGGCTCTATGGGCAAACCCACGCCCGGATTCGATCTTCAGGTGATTGACGAAAACGGCAATATTCTTCCGCCCAACACCGAAGGCGATATTGCTGTCCGTGTCAAGCCCAATCGTCCTCTGGGCTTGTTCAAAGAATATTGGAAAGAACCTGACAGAACCGCTTCCGTATTTCGCGGGGACTGGTATCTGACCGGCGACAGAGCCTATCGGGATGAGGACGGATATTTCTGGTTTGTGGGGCGTGCGGATGATGTGATTCTGACATCCGGCTATCGCATCGGACCCTTCGAAGTCGAAAGCGCTTTGATCGAGCATCCGGCCGTTGCCGAATCCGCAGTAGTGTCCAGCCCGGACGAAACCCGAGGCGAAATCGTCAAAGCATTCGTCATTCTCGCGCCGGGATACAAAGCCAGTGATGATTTGGTCAAAGAACTTCAGGAGCATGTCAAGAAAGTAACCGCTCCCTACAAATATCCCAGAAAAATTGATTTTGTGGAGGCTCTGCCCAAAACCATCAGCGGTAAAATCCGCAGAGTCGAACTCAGAAACAGAGAGTGGGGAAAAAAGTAAGTTATTTAATTTAAAACCAGATACTTCATATATGATGGAGTATCCAAAATATAATTACGGAGGAGATTTTTATGGCAGGCGCGCTCAA
>CAZMDM010000452.1:0-3092 GCA_964564775.1 uncultured Desulfonema sp.
TGTTACAGGTATTTTCTTGTGGCTTTCAGACAAGGGCTTATATAATAAGACAAAAAGTGAAATTTTAGAGGATGCTAAAAGATATATAGATCATCTCAAAAGTAAAGGGTATTTAAAATTTCATTTTTATTCATATTTTATGGATAATGAGGCATGGAATGGATTAGGATTTGCCGGTAATGAGTTAGAAGAGTTTAAAAAGTTTTGTCATTATTTGAAGAGCCAAAAGGATGAGGCAAGAATTGACAGTATGCCTAATGCCGGGAAAGAGCTTATAGAAATAATGAAGTCTGATATAGATAAATTTTATAGAATGATAACCGTATCTAATATAAAAGATCAAATATACTCTGAAATACCAATTTTTAGATATATCGTGCCGGAAGATTTTGTTAATTCTTTTTTATCTTTACAACCTGAATCTCAAAGAACAGTTGCTTATGCGCTTAAACGCAGGTACGAATATGCAGGAATACATGATGAACTGCTTAGTGAGTTTGAATGGTTAAAAAATATCCGCTTCATACTTGTTGAGAAGCAAAAGTCTTTAACAGGAAAACTTAGCGGTTATTTAATCAGTTCGATAATAGAGAGGCATCTTGATAAAATAATAGAAGATTTGGAAAAAAGACGATCTGCATGATGAAAGCCGAAGAACTCTACGAACTTTTCGATAAGGGAGAAGATATAACTCCTTATTTGGATTTATCAACAACAGAATGCCCCGGAATATTCACCATAAAGACAGGAACAATTATGGATAGAATCACCGCCAATCCTCAAATTCACTTCGGCAAACCGTATGGCGATTTTTAAAAGGAGTTGATAAATATGAACTTCGATTATCCTCCCACAGTGATCAGAACCGACTGGGGACTGACCATTGCCGGTACGCGGATCACGCTGTATCAGATCATGGATTTCCTCAAAGCGGATTATCCGCCTGAAGAAATTCTGAGTTGTTTCAGGCTGACCATCAGGCAAATGACCGATGTGCTGAAATACATCGAAACTCACCGAGACGAGGTGGAATCCGAATATCGGCAGGTGGTGTCTCAGGCGGAAGAAAGAAGACGATACTGGGAAGAACGCAATCAAGAACGATTCAAACGGATCGGAATGAAGCCGAAGCCGGAATTGCGGAGCAGAGTGCAGGCATGGAAAGCCCGCTTATCGCCTCAGTTCTGATTGACCATAATATCGAGGGACAGGCGGCGTTATTGTGGAGTACTCTGAGATCGGAAGGATGGACAGAACTGTATCCGATTGAAATGATAATGTTCGCAGATGTCGGATTGCCGATCAATGCGGAGGATCGGGATGTATGGCGTTTTGCCCAGATTCAGAGGATGATTCTGCTGACAGCCAATCGCAAAATGGAAGGTGAAAATTCGCTGGAGCAGACCATACAGGAAGAAAATACGCCTGATTCTTTACCTGTATTGACGATAAGCAGACAGGAAGGACTGAAGGATCGGGAATATCGCTCTCGTTGCGCGGAAAGGTTGTTTGAAATCGTGTTCGATCTGAATGACTACCTCGGAACAGGGCGCATATTTATCCCCTAACAATCTGTCGAAATCGGAGAGACCATTCTCAACATTCTCAACACAACATTGGCATCAGCGAGGCACATGTTTTTCTCCTGCGGATTCCTGCCATGCGTCTTTTTCGCTTACAATCAAATCCGGTCTTGCGTATTGTGCAGACATCCCCGCAGGTTTTTCTTCGGAAAAGACTGTTTATTGCAAAACAGGAGAACAATGATTCCGACTTTCTGTCCCCGGAAAATATGCGGGAGATGCAGCATCACATGCCCGTCTTCGACTGTCCTGATTTCTCTTACAGCGTGCATAATACCCAAAACTTTAATTTCTGATGATATTTAACAGCATTCTGTGGGGATGTCAAGGATTGAGAACTTTGGGGTTATTGACAAATCGGAAAGCAAAAGTTATCTGAATCAGAAGAGCCTCATAACGGGTTTGAATGATAAACGTGACATCGGGAACATAACAGACAAGAAAGTAAGCTTGCCTGGCAGTTCACAACAAAAGATGCAAGGATACAATTAAAGCGGCTTTACCCGTCAATCAAATCTTGACTAAACACTATTCTGATTTTGACTTTTTGGGGTATAATATTTGCCTTTTACGCTATGAAATAAATTTTCGGGGTGAAAGCTTAAGCCTGCTTAAGCAGGCTTCGGCTTATAGCCGGGCGATTTATTGCTCGGTGTGAAATCTGAAATCGGATCAATATGATTTCACAGTTATTTTACGGCTTCTTTGAGCGATTTTCCCGGAACAAAACGGGGAACATTCTTTGCGGCAATGCTGATTTCTTCGCCGGTTTTGGGATTTCGTCCTTTTCGGGCAGCACGTTTGGCGACTTTGAAAGTTCCGAAACCGATCAGCGTAACCGTGTCGCCGTTTTCCAATGCCTGCGTAATGGCGGAAAATACCGCATCCACAGCTTCCTGTGCATCTTTTTTGGTACTGACAACCTTTGCCACCTCATTGACCAGATCACCTTTGTTCATCTTTCACTCCTCCTGTATTCATTTGATAAGTTCCTGTTTTAACATACAACATGCGATTTTATATTCGGGCCTGCCATCCGGTGTATAGGACAGATTTTCAGGCTGAATAAGCTTATTCATCACGCATCCTTCAGAAATGTCAAGCGAAAATAAATCTTTTTCATTTATTTTCGGATTTTCCAGCAGAAGATTATTTTCCAACCTCATGCTATTCAAGGGAAAATCTTCGCACAGCGGACATCGGTAAACCCTGCCGTTGGGAAAGATGAAATAATTGTCCGCAACCTTTCCGGCACATTCGAAGCGCTCATCCGGCTCCAGAAACACTTTGGGATAGCTTACACGGATTCCGAGATCGGCAACTGCTTCGGCTGCTTTCGGAATAACCGTTATCCATTCATTTCGGGAAAGCTGCAAGGAAGCTTGGCTGTTTGCCGATTTTCCCCGAATACCGATCACCTGAATAAAAAAGCGATCCATGCCGAGTTGTTCAAGCAGTTTCGGCATATTGTCCAGATCATTAATATTCATGCGGCTGACCGTGTAAATC
>CAZMDM010000453.1:0-3807 GCA_964564775.1 uncultured Desulfonema sp.
GTGGTTTTGCCCGCGCCGTTGGGTCCCACCAACGCAGAGATGGCCCCCCCGGCGAAGCGTAAAAGAAATATCATCTATGGCACGATGTCCCGAATATTCGTACATCAGATGCTCAACTGAAATCATGTTTCAATCCTGAAATGTTCGGGGACTTGTCCCGCATAAAAGCGCTGCATCATCCGAATGTATGCCTGCTCAAGGTTTTTTGCAAACTTCGGCGTATCGAACAGGGGCGTTGTCAGACGATGATTTTCAAGCTTTTTGCGAATAGCAGCAAGTTCATCGGAATTTCTCGCTATTCGCAGAGCCAATCTCTCATATTCTTTCAAGCTGTAAGTAATCAATTCCGGTAAATCAATCGCTTTCAACAGACTAGCGGACACTCGCGATGCAAAATGATTGCCCTGAAGAGTAATTACCGGAACACCCGCCCACAACGCGTCCGAAGTCGTGGTATGACCGTTATAAATCCGTGTATCCAAGACCAAATCCGCAAGCCGATGGCGTGCCAGATGTTCGTCTTTGGACAGACGCGGGGCAAAGATCAATCTTTCGGCATCAATGCCTCTCTCGCCTGCCGCGTGTCTCAGATTCTTTTTCGCGGTTTCGCTGGTATCAATCAGCCACAGCACGCTGTTATCCATCTGTTTGAGCAGATTCATCCATACATCGAAGATCAGCGGCTCGATTTTATAGCTTTGGCTGAATGAGCAGAATACAAACGCGTCTTGAGGCAAGCCTTGATCTGCTTTGGAAAACGCTTTATCCGAAATTTTCTGCCACCGATCATTGACCTGATAGGTATGCGGCATATAAACGAATTTTTCGCTGTAATATGCCTCATGCGACATGGGACTCACTAGTTCATCCGTAATCACATAATCCATGAACTTCGCGCCGGTGGTTCCGGGAAATCCCAGCCATGTAACCTGAATCGGCGCAGGACGTAGCGCGCAGATTTCCAAACGATTTCCGCCGGTATGTCCCATCATATCCACCAGAATATCCACGCCATCATCATAGATTTGCTGCGCTGCGCTTGCAGTGGACATCTGCCTTATATCTCTAAAAATATCGCATCCTTCGGCAATCCGCGTTCTGTACTCGCTTTTGTCGTCAGGTCCGTAGGAATATGCAATTACTCTGACATTTTCCCGGTCATGGCATCCGAACAATCCTGCCACCAGATGACCTACCGGATGATGCCGGAGATCGAAAGACAAATATCCGACAACAAGCTTGTTTTTCTTGGCTCTCTTATCGAAATCGAAACGGATTCCCGAATGACGCGCCACATCTGACATGGCATTGCTCCAAGATTGCGCGACTTGGAAATTGTAATGCGGGTCGGGAAAGCGGGTGGTATTTTCAAACGGCGTTTCGGCAGTTTTACCCCCCTTATCCAAAGCCTCGCGGGTCATCCGTTCCAGTACGGTTTGCCGTTGTTCAAGTGCTTTCCAATCGCAGAATTGCTGAAGCAGATAGAAATAACTGCTGTATGCAGTTGGCTCTTCAGGAATAATTTTTAGCACCTTGGCATAGCATTCGGCAGATTCTTCGCTGTTTCCGAATTCCTTGAGGGTCAATCCGAGATTGTTCAGCGCGGAAACATATTCCGGGTTAAATTCCAATGCTTTGCGATATGCAGCAATCGCATCTGCGGGGGTTGTGAAGTTTCTGAACAGATTTCCCATGTTATTATATGCTTCGGCATAATTCGGATTGATTGACAAGGCTTTTCGGAAGCAGTCCAAAGATTCCTCGTATCTGCCCAAATCGGTCAGCACGGTTCCCAGATTATTGTAAGTTCCCGCGCTGTCCGGCTGAAGCTCTATGGCTTTGCGATAACACGAAATCGCATCTGAATAGCGATTCAGACTTCCGAAGGTAATCCCCATATTGTTATACGCGTCTGCATAATTCGGGCGTACCGCGATTGCCTGACGATAGCATTTCAGCGCGTCTTCGAAATGTTTTTCCTGATGAAACGCGTTGCCCATATTATACCATGCCTCGGCATAATCCGGCTGAATATCAATCGCTTTGCGATAAGAGTTCATGGCATCGCCGAATCTTCCGAGTTCCAACAGGGTATTGGCAAGACTGTTATGGGACGGCGCATGATTCGGACGATGCTGCACCGCCTTGTTAAGCACATCGAGAGCTTCACCGAGTCTTTTCTGCTCTCTCAGCAGCCGCCCCATATTGAAATATGCCGCAGCATATCCGGGTTTTGCCTCTGTGGCTTTGCGGTAACATTCCAGCGATTCTTTGAAATTTCCTTTTTCTTTCAACAGATTCGCAAGGTTATACCACGCTTCCGCGCTGCGAGGATAACGCTCGATAGCATGTCGGAAACTGACAATCGCCTCATTTTTTTTGCCCATATCCGACAAAGAAACCCCCATATTGTAATGATATATGGCATTTGCAGGATTGAGCAGGATTGCTCTCGAAATCATGCGGACCGCCTGCAAATGATTGCCGGATTGGTGAGCTATCAATCCCAGCAGATGCAGAGCTTCCGCATGATTCGGATTTTTTTCGAGGATTTTCAAATAAATCGCTTTTGCCTGATCCAATTGCCCCAGTTGATGACAGCGCAGAGCATCTTCGAATCGCTCCTCGGACGCGGAGAACAGATCGGAAATCCGTTTTTTGGGTTTTCTGTGAAGCGAGATATTTTTTCTTGAGCGCATCTTATATTCCAATCAGGGTTCGCAGTACCATCAGCGGTTTTCTGAAGAAATACATTCCGATAGAGACTCTGGGACCGTCTATTCTCACTGTGCCCCGCGCACCGGGAGTCGCTCGAGAATCTTCTTCCCACGAGGCTTCGACCAGAATCGAAGGAATGTGCTTGTCCGACATTTTCACATCAAAGCCCACACGGGTTATTTTGGCTCTGATGGCTCTAAGCGGATTGCTGTCCAGCCATGCCACTGCGGTACCGTTTTCTTTGATCCAGCCCGCGTCGGTAACCGGAACCATGATTCTGAGTTTGGTACGATTCGGGTCCGCAATGCTCAACACCATTTCGCCGGTCATTAAAGACGCGCCGATCAGTGCATCCGGGTCATCCAGCACCACAACTCCTTCGGCTTCAGATTTTACTTCGGACATCTCGAGCTGCTGCTGCAAAAATGCCACTTCCGCCTTTCGCCGTTCCACTTCGAGCTTTTGTACCGGGATTCTGGCACGGGCTTCTTCATCCGTATAGGCAGCACCTTCCAATCGCGTCAGTTCTGCCATTGCCACAGCCAGCCCCCCACGCTGCGCTTCTTCCAGACGCTTTTCCAATACACGGGTATCATAACGGAAAATCAGATCGCCTTTTTTGATTTTTTCACCGGGACGTACCACAAGTTCCTGAATAATCCCGTCAAACGGAGCAAATACATAATACGGTTTATCCGGCATCACCTGAACCGGCGCGGTAATGCGGGCAGGAATCGGAATAAACAAACCCAAAAACATGATGCCTATTGTCAGCCATAGCTTGATTTTTTTCTGAATCGTCTTTTTGGGTTTTTCTCTGGGAACCAGTGCCTGTCCGAAAAATACCGACGCATGAGTCAGCAGACGGATTTCTTCTTCGGTCCAGGCACGATTGCTCCACCGCTCGAGCCATAACTCATACATCGGCTGTTTGCATGGCGGCCGAAGAATCCGCAGCCACAGCAGCTGATGTCCGCCCATCCATTCATAAACCTTGTCAGTATTGTGGATCTTGGGTTCGGAAGTCACGTCTTGCCTTGACATGATTTTAGGCCTGCCTTCATCTCCGCAAAGCTTCGGGACTTCATT
>CAZMDM010000454.1:0-4997 GCA_964564775.1 uncultured Desulfonema sp.
TGATAAGCCTACGTTGTCCAGAAAGCTCAGTCTTTCGATGATTTCTTTCAGGATTTTCTGAGCAATAATGCCCTGCTTGCCTTCGAGTTTCAGATGCCTGAAAAATACCAATGCCTGTGCCACGGAAAATGCCGTAAGCTCTTTGCCGGTGCCGCTTTCTCCCAGAATCAGCACGGTGGAATCTGTCGGCGCAACTTTCATAATCTGTCCCAAAATTCCTCTCATGGCTTTGCTTTCCGCAATAATGTCGGGAAACAACTGACGCGCATCTACCATCGAAAGCACGGAAGTTACCTGTTCGAATACGCGGGTAATATTTCCGATTTCATCTCCTCTTCTGTTGGTCGAATCTTCGATAGGAATCGAAGACAATTGCATGGCTTTTTCCACAAAACTCTGGACAGGTTTCAGAATGACCCAGACAATTGCCAACCCGCAGGCAAATCCCACCCCGGATATGACCACCAAAGTCCAGAAAATCGGATCCGTGTAATCCAGACCGTGCCGGATGCAGTATTGCGTGATTCTGAAGCTCAGAATAGAGGCGAACACTGCATACCCTGCAAAAATAATCGGGATAATCACATAAAGGCTTATATGGTAATGTTTTGTTTTCATAAAATAATCTTTTATCTGCCGACTTTGGCGATGTCCCACATCGGCATAAAAATGGCAAGCGCAAAAAATCCTACCATGACTGCCATACAGATCGTCAGGGCAGGTCCGATATATTCGGACAGACTTTTCATGGCATATTCCACTTCTTCATCATAATGTTGTGCAACATCCGCGAGCATTTCGTCAAGCTTTTCCGTCTTTTCGCCAACAGCCACCATATTGACCACCATCGGTGTAAAATACTTTGCCGATTTCAACGGCGCGGAAATATTGCTGCCTTTTTCGATATGATCTCTGATTTTATCGAACTCATTTGAAATCGCCCTGTTGCCGATAGCTCCAGAAATAATTTTAAAAGATTCAAGTACTTGTACACCGCTGTATTGCAAGATCGAAAAAATACTCGCAAACCTGGACATAGAGCTTTTGATCATCAGGTCTCCGAACACCGGGATTTTCAGGATAAACGTATCTCTGATAAATTTGCCCTGTCCGGTTTTGAAATACAGCATCAACACAACGAATACGCCGACCCCACCGGCTATGAGCAGAAACCAGTAGCTCTGCCAAAGCTGATATAGGAGAATACATATCTGAGTCGGCAGTGGCAGCGCAATTTTGCTGCTTTTAAATACATGAACGAATTTGGGAATGACGAAAATCAGCAGGAAAAAAAAGGCGAATGTCAGAAATGAAAGCACGATCATCGGATATTGAAGCGCGGAACGAATATCTGATCTAACTTTGTGTTCGTGTTCCATAATATAGACCAGACGATCCAGCACTTCCGGCAGCGCGCCACTGGCTTCTCCTGCCTGAATTGCCGCACAATACAGAGGAGAGAATACCGAAGGATGCTTCCCGAACGCATCATGTATGGCCGAGCCTTCGGTAATATGCCTGGCAACCGAGCCGATCACCTGTCTGAGTTTGGTATTTTCTGTCTGTTCTTCCAGAATCTGAAGCAGCTTTATCATCGGAACACCGGCTTTTAGCATGGTTCTCAGTTGTTTGGTCAGCAGAATCATGTCACGGGGCTTGATCCGGGTCAGAATATCCCCCAGACTCATTTCCCTGCCTTTGACTGCAACCTGCGTTTCCTTTTTCAACTTGAACGGAATAAATCCCCGTGCAGCAATCAGGTTGTTTGCCATATCTTCCGAATCTGCTTCGATTGCCCCGTTAACCAGCTTTCCCTTATCATTGAATGCCTGATATGCAAATTTCGGCATAAATTCACCTTATGTGTTTTACATGTCAGATATTAGATGCTATGATTCTTAACATCTAACACATGACACGTTACACTCCGAATAAAGTACAGGTATTCTGCCAAAGAATATCCGCCAGTTTTTCAGATGGTGTTTTTGTGATCTCGACGATCTTCGAAAAAACGGACGTCACGAATGCAGGCTCATTCCGCCGATACTGATTTTTTTCAGGAGCGGGGGTCAGATACGGCGCATCGGTTTCGATCAGAAGCCGGGGCAGAGGAATAAGCGGTATCAGATTTCGCAACTCTTCTCCGCGGGTTCTGATGGTTACGATGCCGGTAATACCGATATAAAACCCCATTTCCAGATACTGTTCCAACTCTTTCCGATTTCCGCTGAAGCAATGGATCACTCCTCTGCGCGTTGCCGAAGGATAGGCGTTCAATATTTCAATCAGACGCCCCTTGCTGTCCCGTTCATGGAAAATCAGAGGAAGATTCAGTTCTTCCGCGATTTCCAACTGACGAATAAACCATTTTTCCTGATCTTCCTGAGATGAAAACATCCGGTTGAAATCCAGTCCGGTTTCTCCCCAAGCCCTGACTTCGGGGTTTTGGGCAAGCTGTTTCAGATCGCTCATAATTTTTTCAGAGCAATGCTTCACATCATGCGGATGAACGCCCACAGATCCCCATAATCCGTCATATTTCTTTGCAATTTCAACAGCTTTTTCCGAGCTTTTCCGATGTATGCCTACAATCATCATTGCCGCAACAACTGCTGCATGAGCGCGGGATATCACGCTTTCCAAATCATCCTGATATGCCCGGTCATCCAAATGACAGTGGCTGTCAAAAAGTTTCATAAAAATCCTTCCGTTTCTGTCTGACAGAAGTAAATATATCATTGATGCGGATGAATATCAATCAGGAAGTACATCAGAGGGAAATTCATAATACAAAGAATCAAAATTTTTCGGATAGTTATCATTGCTCATTTTATTCGATTGCGGAAGGTTGGAGTTTTCGGACATATTTTCCACGTGGGTCAACAAGGATACAATCCGCATCGATATAACCGGGATAATCTGTCCCGGTTCGGAATATTCTAATGCCGGATCATGCCGATAATCGTATAATCCCTACCTGAAGGTGTGTCGCTCAAGCTGATCTCCGCACATCGGGCAAACAGAGCGCGGGGATTTTCGGCAATCCTGTAAAACGAAATATGTTCAAGGCAGGGTTTCGGAATTTCTACCTCCTCTATTGCCATGACTGGCTCTGACGCGGCATAATCCTGCAAATATTCGAAAACAGCAGGACTTTCCGTGATAAACCAGCAGGATTCTTCCGTATCCCGAAGCATCAGTTGCGTCCATGCGATCAGGCGTTCTGCGGTCATATATTCGCCCACATCTTCTCTGACAATGGGTTTGTCCGATACAATTCCCAACTCGTCTTCTTCGCCTCTGAGTTCTTCCAACATGGCTTTTTCCATTTTTTCGAATGCGGAAATCTCTTTATCAGCTTCCTGATGCTGAATATCGTATTCCTGAGCAATTCTCAGAAACAGGCGTACATTGAACATCGGATCGCATTTTTCCGTATCTTTCGGCAGATTATACCTTCTCAGACTGTTCCGAATCCGGGCAATGGAAGATTCTTCATCATTCACCATAAATCTGAACGCACTCAGTTCCGCGCCCTGATGAAGTTCAGCCCATCTTTGGTATTCTCTGACGATTCTTTCCAAAAGCGCTTCATCCCCCTGAATCGGACGGCGGATTTCCGCTTTGCCGCTATCCACCCAATGCTGCATAGCTTTAGGCAGGTATGTCGTGGGTTGATAGATGACTATCGGTGAATCGAAACAATTGCCGATGATGGTCATCAGTTTATCCGATATGCTGGTAAAAGGGAAATAGATTGTTTTCATAGTTCTCCATGTTTTTCAATAGTTATATGTTCATCCGGAACGGATCGCTCTTATTGTCGGAACCGGGATTTTCAGAATTTCATGATTACCGGGATTTGCAAAACAGGCAGAACTATATTTCAGCATCATTCAAGCCGAATGTCAATAAAAAAACCGGGCGAATGTATGCCTATCTTCGCTTATTTTCATTCGCTTATCAAGTCGGACTGGATAAATTTTACAGCTTATGATAGATAATGTATTTGAAAATGAAAGAAAGAGAAAACAAATCCTTATGAATCCGATATATACCGAAATCTATCAGAAAGCGCTTGCACGCAAAGAAGATCGTGAACAATCCCCGATTCCCAAAATCCACATCGGCATGGCAACCTGCGGCATTGCATCCGGCGCTCTGGAAACGCAGAAGGCATTCGAAGAAGCTTTGTCCGAACTTGGCATCGAAGCGATCATTCATCCGGTCGGCTGCATGGGGCATTGTTATGCCGAGCCGTATGTGATTATCGAGCATCCGGCATCCGGGTTTCCGCCAATTTTATATCCGCAGGTTACAGCAGGCAAAGCAAAAATGCTCGCGAATCTGTATCTGAAAGAAGGCGATCCCCGATTGGAGCATATCTTAGCCGCGACTCAACCCAATGAGATGCTGCCCTGCATTACGGATTTTGCCAGATTCAGTCAGGAAAAACGGGTGGTGATGGAAAAATGCGGGCGCATCAATCCCGAAGATATCTGTGATTATATTGCTGAACATGGATATAGCGCGTTGGCAAAAGTACTTGAAATGCCTCCTGAAACCATTATCGCCAAAATCCGGGATTCCGGCTTGAGAGGCAGAGGCGGAGCAGGTTTTCCGACCGGAAAAAAATGGGAGATTGCAAGGCAGGCGAAAGGCTCGGATAAAATTGTCATCTGCAACGCGGATGAAGGCGATCCGGGCGCGTACATGGACAGAACCATTCTCGAAAGCAATCCGCATCAGGTTCTGGAAGGCATGGCAATCTGTGCATACACCATCGGCGCGGCAAGAGCAATGATCTATGTCAGAGCCGAATATCCGCTGGCAGTCAGAATCATTTCTCATGCCATCGAAGAAGCAGAAAAGCTGGGAATATTGGGCAAAAATATCATGGGAACGGGCTTTGATCGCGATATTTCGATATTTCAAGGCTCGGGCGCGTTTGGCTGCGGAGAAGAGACTGCGATGATCCGTTCCATAGAAGGTTTTCG
>CAZMDM010000455.1:0-2091 GCA_964564775.1 uncultured Desulfonema sp.
GAACAGACGATGATTTTGGCAGAAGAATCCTTTTCCCGGATTTTTTTCACCAGATCCATACCATCCATATCCGGCATGAGAAGATCAACCATGACCACATCCGGTTTTTCCGAATCGAATTTTTCAATGGATTTTGCGCCGCATGCCGCCTCGATTACCTCATATCCGGCAGAAACAACAATCTGTTTATGAATGCTTCTCGTGAATGCCGCATCATCAACGATCAGTATTTTTTTCATAGTCTTACCTCAACAATCCGCTTTGTTATTCCAGCCAAAGCCCCGAAATAAATTTCAGGTCTAGAAGCCGAAGCAGGCTGAAGCCAGCTAATAATATCAGACTAGCCTGCTTCAGCGGGCTTGAGCTTCTAGCCGGGCGATTTATCGCTCGGTTTTTTTAATCCCGCTAATCCCTGAATCCTGCGAATCCCGGTTCGGACAATCAGACAATCCCCATCGGATCAATCACCAGCACCACGCTCCCGTCTCCCATCAATGCTGCTCCGGCAAATTCCCGGATTCCGACAAGATAGCTCGCAAGCGGCTTGACCAGAAGACTATCGCGTTTCAACACCCGATCCACACAGATTCCCAACACATCGCCTTTGCTCTGAATCACAATCAGAGACAATATATCTTCCGGGCAATGATGTCTGTCTGTTGCTGTAAGTTCTATCATATCCGAAAGATAACGTACAGGAATAATCACTCCGTTTCTGACAATCGCTTTGCCGTTTCCGAAAGCGATCAGATGTTTATATTCTGTTTTAAAGGTCTGCAATACTGATGACAGCGGAAATGCAAATTTCCTTTCTCCGACACTTACGATCAGCGCATCGGTCAGCGACATGGAAATCGGCACGCGAATTTTTACAGTTGTTCCCTTGCCTGATTCCGAGCATATCTCAATCGTTCCGCTAATATCAGTAATATTTTTTTTGACAATATCCAGTCCCACGCCTCTTCCCGAAACGCTTGTCGCCTGAGATTTCGTGCTGAATCCGGGCATGAAAATCAGATTCAGTATATCATCATCGCTCATTTCCGCCAATGCGGTTTTGGAAAATATATTTTGCTGCAACGCGGTCCGGCGGACTTTTTCGATGTCAATGCCGCTTCCGTCATCGCTGACTTCGATGATCACATAATGCTCCTGAGGATACGCCCTGATCTGTATCACGCCGACTTCGGATTTGCCCTGAGAAATTCTTTCCTCCCGCGATGCAATGCCATGATCTGCCGCATTTCTGAGCAGATGAATCAGCGGGTCTCTGAGGTGTTCGACAATTTTTCTATCAATTTCGATATCACCGCCGGAAATATCGAGTCTGCATTTTTTTCCATTTTTAATGCAAAGCTCTCTGATCATTCGGGGCAGTCTGTCAAATACCACATTCAGCCGAACCAGCCCCAGTTTCATCACATCGCTCTGAAGCGTGTTTGCAATCCGGCTGATATTTGCCGCAGTTTTTCTCAACTCTCCGATATGCTCCGATTTTCCGTGAATAGCAATCTGTTCTATCAGAAAATTCAGGGTGTTTTTGACAATGGTAAATTCCGAAACATGCCTGATAAATTCATCTATTTTCTTTACGCTGACTCTGATTTCCGATTCCGCAGCATCTGTTACAGACGCGGCGGTAAATTCTTCCGGTTTCGGCAACTCATCGGTATTCTGCTGCATGATGGTCTGACGAATCTGCGCGGTCATTTCCGAAATATCTGTTTCCCGATAATTTTCATCCGTGATCCGGCAATTCATTTCTCTTAACAAATCAAGCCCGTTGAATAATATTTTCAGCACTTGGGCAGACGCGGCAATATTTCCCGATCTGAGTTCGTTCATCAGGTCTTCGAGCGCATGAGCCAGCAGCCGGATATCGGAAATTTCCAGATAATCGCTGTTGCCCTTGATGCTGTGGATTGTGCGGAATGCCGCGTGAATCGAATCCAAACTGCCAGGATTGTTTTCGATTTCAATCAGATGTTTCTCGAACGCGTCCAGATGATCCGACACTTCGGATTGAAACTGCTTTTTGAGTTCGGGCGTAATTTGAATTGAGAATGTCATTTCCTATTCTTGTATCCGAGC